>JBGQGU010000216.1:0-5827 GCA_041497655.1 Gammaproteobacteria bacterium | reverse complement strand
TCCGCCGCGAACGTGGCCGGCGCGAACAGCAGGCCTGCCGCAATCACACCCATCATCAGGTTTCTCATCCGCTCTCTCCTCATTCCAACCACTGGTCACTGCATTTCAGCCTCGCGCCAGCGTGCCCGCGATGTCCGTGCGGTAGGCACGCCACGCCGGCAGGACGGCCGCAACGACACCGACGCCCAGCGCCAGCACGACGAGCCATAGCTCGAGGTTGACCCACGCCCACCCGGTGACCGTCACCTGCCGCGCGGCCTTGAGCGCGTGGCCGAGCACTTCCGTCAGCGCATGTCCCAGCGCGATGCCGAGCGCCGCGCCGATGAGCGCAAGCAGCACGCCCTCGAACAGCATGAGCGACATCAGCTTCGCCGGCGACGCCCCGAGCGTGCGCATCACGGCGAGGTCGTAGCGGCGCTCGGAAAGCGCGTTGTAGAGCGCGATGAAGACGGAAAGCCCGGCGGCGACAATCAGCACCAGCGCAAAACCGCGCAGCACGTCCACGCCCACGCCGATGATGCTGAACAGGCGCGCCGTCTCGTACGCCGGGGATGCCGCTTGCAGTTCGCTGTTGTTGTTGATGTAGCGCGGGAGAACGGCCGCCGCGAGCGGACTGGCGTACTGGATGAGCAGCGCCGTGTATTCCTTCTCCTCGTCGGGCATCAACTCGGCGATGCGCGCCACGTCCTTGATATCGTGCTGATCCGCGTGCACCGCCCATACGCTTGATACGTCAGTCATGACGATGCGGTCTGCCACGGTCCCGGTCGCGGCCAGCACGCCCACGACGCGATAGGGGTGCGCCTCGTGCATGTGCTCGCCTTTTCCCCCGCTCAGCCCGTGCGCGCCAAGGAACGTCGCGTCGATGCCGAGCCCGGTTTCCGCGGCAACCTCGGCCCCAAGCACCGCCTCGAGCGGCGCCTGCCACAGGCGGCCCTGCGCGAGGCGCGCGCCGTAATGCGCAACGTAGTCCTGGTTGGTGCCGACGATGCGAAAACCGTGGTAGTTGTCGCCGAGCGCAAGCGGAATGGTCTTCCTGATCATGCGATGCTTTGCGATCTCCCTGGCCTGGGCAAGCGAAATGTTCCCGGTGGGCACGTCGAGATGGTAGATACTCGACAGGATGATCTGCATCGGGCTGCCCTTCGCCCCCACGACGAGGTCGATGCCGCGCGCGTCGCGCTGCATGCGCTCTTCGAGCTGGGACGTGGTGAGCAACAGCAACGTTATCGTCGCAATGCCCAGGGCGAGCAGCAGCACGTTGAGCGTGGTATTGAGCGCCCGCGCGCGAAGATAAGCGAAGCTCACGGTTGCGAGGTTCATGCCTGCGCCCCTAGGAGTTTGTCGGACTGAGCTCCGACAAACTCCTTATGCAAAACCGCCTGCAGCAAAATGGAGGCAAAAAGCAATAAAAACTTCATTTCGAGCCAACTCGTCCGCCCTTTGGAGGCCAATAAGGGTCGTTATCCCGGGTTTCATTCGAAATCCGCAGGCGGTTTTGCTGTTAGCAGCCTGTCGGACACCTAAGTCCGACAGGCTGCTAGCACGTAGTGGTTGCGCATGCGCGCCTTGATGCGCTGGTCGTGCGTGGCGACCACCAGCGTCGCGTCACAGGCACGCGCCTGGGACTCCAGCAGCCCGTAAGCTTGCATGCAGCGCTCATCGTCGAGATTGGAAGTCGGCTCGTCGGCGAGCAGCAGCTTCGGGCGGTTCACCACCGCCCGCGCCACCGCCACCCGCTGCGCCTGTCCGAAGGAAAGCTCGTGCGGATAGGCGTGAGCCTTCTCGGCAACGTCAAGGCTCGCGAGCACCTCACGTACGCGTGCGCCGTCCTGCGGCAGGCCGGCAAGATACTGGGCCAACAACAAGTTTCTTACGACTGTCAGGCTTTGCACGAGATGCAGGCGCTGCAGCACGATTCCGATGCGCTGTCCACGAAAGCGATCGAGGTCGGCGGGCTTGAGCGCCGTGAGGTCCTGGCCGGCAATGCTCACGTTGCCCGCAGTCGGCCGCAGTATGCCAGCGAGTATGTGCAGCAGCGTGGTCTTGCCGCTGCCGGAAGGGCCCAGCACGAGCCACTGCGAGCCCTGCTCGACCTGCCACGCGGCCACGTTCAGGACTTCGGTCCCGTTGTAGGCGTGTTTCAGGTTCTGGAGGAGGAACATGACGAGTCGTTTCACGCCACCGGCGCAGCACAGCGAGACGAATTCTAACCGAGCCGGCCGCGATCCGGTGCCTTATACTCCGCGCGAATGAGGGCCGTGCTGCTATTGCTGATAGACGGTTACCGGCTGCTGCTTTCACCTTTCTTCGGACGCCAGTGCCGTTTCTATCCCACCTGCTCCGCCTACGCGCGCGAGGCGATCGACGTGCACGGCTCGTTCAAGGGGACCTGGCTCGCCGTCCGGCGCATCCTGCGCTGTGGCCCCTGGCATCCCGGCGGGACGGACCCCGTCCCGCCTCCGAGGGACGAGGGACGAGGGACGAGGGGGTAGCAGGCGTCTTGCGCCCTTCACTCGACACCCGACACTCGACACTCGTTGACGTAGTCAGCCGGCGAGGCGGCAGACGAGGCCCTTCAGGTAGTCGCCCTCCGGAAAGTTCAGCGCCACCGGATGATCGGCGCCGGGCCCTAGCCGTTCGATAATCTGCGCCTGGACACCTGCGTCCAACGCGCCACCGGCGACGATTTTCTGGAAAAGATCGGCTGAGACGCCGCCCGAGCAGGAGAACGTCACCAGCAGCCCGCCCGGCCGCAGCAGCTTGAATGCGAGCAGGTTGATGTCCTTGTAAGCCCGAGCGGCTTTCACCGCGTGCGCGGCGGTCGGGGCGAACTTGGGCGGGTCGAGCACCACGAGATCGAAATTGCGGCCCTGGTCACGGAAGCGCCGTAGCAACTGGAACACGTCGCCTTCCAGCCATTCCGCCTGCCCCAGCTTGTTCAATTCCGCGTTGCTGCGCGCGAGCGCCAGCGCGTCAGCCGAACTGTCCACGGCAGTGACGGATGTTGCGCCTCCGGCGAGCGCGTTCAGCGCAAACCCGCCGCTGTAGCAGAAGCCGTCGAGCACGTCACGGCCGCGCGCGAGCGCCCGCACCCGCCGCCGGTTCTCGCGCTGGTCGAGATAGAAGCCGGTCTTGTGGCCGTGCTCGAGGTCCACCTCGAACCTGATACCGTTTTCGCTCACCACGATCCGCGTCGGCTCGCGTGCGCCGCGCAGCGCAGCGGTTACAGGCACCAGTCCTTCCAGCACCCTCACTTCGGCATCCGAGCGCTCCCAGATGCGGGATGCGCCGCTCACTTCGAGCAGCTTATCCGCGATAACCTCACGCCAGCGCTCCGCCCCGGCGCTCGTCAACTGCAACACCAGGGTATCAGCGTAGCGGTCGGCCACTATGCCCGGCAGCCCGTCCGACTCGCCATGAACCAGCCGCATTGCATCGGTGTCGTTCCCATCCAGCAGCGCCCGCCGCTGCTCGACCGCCTGCCCGATGATCTTGCTGAAGAACGCGCCGTCTATGGCGCGTTCTTCCCAGTCCCAGACGCGGGCTATGATCTGCGACTTGGGACTATAGGCGGCAACAGCCAGAAATTCGCCGGTGGCGGACCAGACTCCTATGGTCTCCCCCGGGCCCGGGTTGCCCTGCATCTTCGCCAGCGCGCCGGAGAACACCCACGGATGGCGCCGTTTCAACGATTTCTCCCGCCCGGGCTTGAGTATCAATTTGTGCATGAAAACCTAGCGAACCGCCATGACGCCACGAGGATCAATTTTGAACCGCCAAGCACGCCAAGAGCGCCAAGGAGACAACTTCAAGAACAATAAACAAATGGACAACCGCATTGCGATGCCAGCTTCAATCCGCCTTCCTCTGCTCCTCAGTGGCAAGAAGATGGGTAACGATGTTGTGTTGCCTGGAGCCTTGTGGGTTCAATTATTGTCCTTGTTTTTCTTGGCGGCCTTGGCGTGCTTGGCGGTTCAGCTTTTTCTCTTCGCGCGCGGATGCGCCGCGTCGTATGCTTTTGCGAGATGCTGAAAGTCCAAATGCGTGTAGACCTGCGTCGTCGAGATGCTCGCGTGCCCCAGCATCTCCTGCACCGCGCGCAGGTCCCCGCTCGACTGCAGCAGGTGCGAAGCAAACGAATGCCGCAGCGCGTGCGGGTGCACTTTGTCCGCCAGCCCGAGCTTGAGCGCCCAATGCTTGAGCCGCGCCTGCACCGCGCGCGCGCCCAGTGCAGTGCCGTCCCGGCCGACGAACAGTGCCTTCTCGCCCGGGCGTGCGAGCCCACTGCGCGCCGGGAGCCAGACGTGGAGCGCGGCGAGCGCGAACCTGCCGACGGGCACCACACGGGTTTTCGCGCCCTTGCCGGTTACGCGCACGGTCGCGTCGCGAACATTGACGTCGTCCTGTTCGAGGCCGGTCAGCTCGGACAGCCGTAGGCCGGAGGAATAGAGGAGCTCCAGGATCGCCTTGTCGCGCACCGCGAGGGGGTCCGCTGCGGTGATTTCCATCAGCCGCCCCGCCTCGTCAGGCGACAGCGCGTGCGGCAGCCGCTTCGCGGCCCTGGGCGGCCGGATGCCGACACAAGGGTTATGCGCGTAGCCGTGATCACGCGCGAGGTAATTGAAGAAACCGCGCCACGCCGAGAGCATGCGCGCGAGGGTGCGGCCGTCGAGTCCCCGTGCGTGGAGCTGCGCCACGTGGCGGCGCACCTGTTGCACGTCGATGTGCTTGAGCTGGACGCCGCCCGCAAGCGCAAGGAGGGCCGTGATGTCGCGGGCGTAATTCTCGACGGTATGCCGGCTCAGGCGGCGCTCGTTGGAGAGATGCTCCAGATAGCCGCGTAGCAGTGGATTCGCGGCTGCGGAAGCGGTCATTGGGGTGTTGGTGTAAGCACCCACTTACGTATGGTAAGTAGTTGAATCAGCGTGCTTGGAAGGGACCTGCTCCTGCTTGTTCACTCATCACCCATCACTCATCACCCATCACCCATCACGCTACTTGAGGTGTCTGGCGAGGGCCCCGCCTACCAGCTCGCCCAGGCGCTTCAAGTAGAGCGTGCCCATCTCAGGATAGAAGCGCTGCGGGTCTTCGCTTGCCAGCGCCAGCAGGCCGAAAGTCTCGCCGTCCCGCAGCGGCAGGTAGGAAAAGGAGCGCAGGTGGGCGCTGGCTTCGCCGAACAGGCCGGCGGTGTCCACCATGGCGTGGCCGCTGCAATGGGGACCAGCAAGGCTCGCGGCGAATTCGCGCGAGGCGTCGCTCACTAGCTTGAACTCCGGTAGCTCGGCGTGGCTGTCGGCGCGCCACATCCGCAGCGCCACATGCGGCACGGCGAAGTCCTCGCGCAAGTTGAGATAGACCGCGTTCAGCACGCCACGTATGTTGGAGGCCGCGAGCAGCGCCACCGAAAGGCGATGCACCTTCTCGCTGATCGCATCGTTCTCCTCTCCGAACTGGATCACTTCGCGCAGCTTGCCTTCGATCTGCCTGTTCTTCTCGCGCAAGGTCAGGATCTGGCGCTCGCTGATCGGGATCGCGCGCCCGCCGTGGGGATGCGGGATGTAAATCTCGGCGAGCAGATCAGCGTATTGCTCGAAGAACTCCGGGTGCTCCTTCAGATATGCAGCGACCTCTTCTGGTTTCATCGCTCTCCCTTAATGAGTTGGCGGGTGGCAGCGGGCGGTGATTCGATACGGTCGGTCTCCTCACGCTGCGGACGGAATACGGATAGCCGCCAACTCATAATTCGATCTCGCCTTCGAACACCGTGACCGCTGGCCCGGTCATCATCACCGGCTTGCTCTCCCCTGCCCATGATATACCGAGG
>JBGQGU010000215.1:0-5837 GCA_041497655.1 Gammaproteobacteria bacterium | reverse complement strand
GGCACGCTCGACAAGTACATCGGCGACGCGATCATGGCGTTCTGGGGCGCTCCGGTCGCGGATCCGCAGCACGCGAGAAACGCCGTGCTCGCGGCGCTAGGCATGCAGAGCGATGCGAAGACGCTCAACGAAAAATTCAAAGCCAGGGGATGGCCCACGTTCAAGATCGGCGTCGGTGTCAATTCCGGCGTGATGCGCGTTGGCGACATGGGGTCGAAGATCCGCAAGGCCTACACCGTGATGGGCGACGCGGTGAATATCGCCTCGCGGCTCGAAGGCGTCACAAAACAGTATGGTGCTGATATTATTATCGGCGATGGCACCCGGAAGCTGATTTCCGGCTTTGTCCTGCGCGAGGTCGACCGGGTGCGCGTGAAGGGCAAGGAGGAGCCGGTTACCATTTACGAGCCGCTCGGTCTGGAAGGACAGGTGGAGCAAGCCAAACAGGATGAACTTAAGATATGGAATCAAGCGCTTAGGCTGTATCGCCAGCAGGATTGGGACCGCGCCGAAGTGCAGCTCCTCAACCTGCGAACAATGGCTCCGCACAGCGAACTTTATGGGTTGTTCATCGAGCGCATCACGCACCATCGCGCCCATCCGCCGGGTGAGGGCTGGGACGGGGCATGGACCTTTGAAACCAAGTAGGGGCGAAACTCGGAGTGCTCGATGGCACGGTTTCGTCACGCACCTGAAGCCGCTCCAATCCGAGTTCATCATGCGGCAGATTGCGGTTGCGCTGAAGGCGCGCTGGCCGCAGATGCTGCAAAACAATCAGGTGATCGAATTCTGAGCACTTCCAAAAACGGTGAAAAATCACGGTGCCTTGGCACGATTCTGGCTGGGTATTGCAGGTTTCGAGGCGGCGCGCCCCGGGGACGGTGCAACGGCGTTCCGCGATGTGGAACTGGGATCCAGGAACTTCTGTTAACGGCGTAAATAGGAACTGGTTGAGGGCCATATGAGCACCGTACTCCACAGCAAGCCGGTCAGCCGCGACAGTCTGGCCGAGAAGCTGAGTTTTCAGCAGAAGCTGCAGACGGTCACCAACAAGATCCACGCGACCAAGAACATCGACGAGATCATCCTCGAGCTGTCGCAGGAATTGTGCAATCTGTTCAGCGCCGACCGGCTGACGATCTACCTCACGAACGAGGACCGGGGCTCGATCATTTCGAAGGTGAAGACCGGGCTCAATTCGTTCAAGGACATCAAGCTGCCGATCAACGAGCAGTCGATCGCGGGCTTCGTCGCCTGCAACAAGCGCGTGGTCAACATCCGCGACGTCTACGATGACGTGGAGCTGAAGTCCTATAGTCCCCAGTTGAACTTCCTCAAGGCCGTTGACGCCAAGACCGGCTACCGGACGAAGCAGATGCTGGTCGCGCCCGTGGTGGAGGGCAAGACGAAGGAGCTGATTGGCGTGGTGCAGATCATCAACTCCAAGGCCGGGCAGACGTTCCCGCCGAACATGGAGGAAGGGGTGGTGCAACTGTGCGAGACGCTGGCGATCGCGTTCCGCCAGCGCCAGGGCTCGATGATGCAGGTGCGCACCAAGTACGACGGGCTGGTGACCAGCGCGGTGATTTCGGCGGAAGAGCTGGAGCTGGCGCAGCGCTCGGCGCGGCGCAAGAACCTCGACATGGAGACGGTGCTGATCGAGGAATTCAAGGTCAAGCTCCAGGCGCTGGGCGACGCACTCGCGTCCTATTTCGGCGTGCCGTACGAGCCGTTCAAGTCGGACCGCATCAAGTCGCCCGACCTCATCAAGAACATGAGCCGCGACTTCTGCAAGACCAACACCTGGGCCCCGATCGAGGACAGCAAGGACGGCATCGTCGTCGTGGCCACCGATCCCGAGCGGATCAAGGCCTCGAAGATGGTGAATAACATCTATCCCAAGGGCAAGATCGTCTACCGGGTGATCACCAATCGCGAGTTCGACCAGACGCTCGACCAGCTGTTCGGCAGCGGCGGCGGATTCGGAGGAGACCCCGGCGACATCGGCGACATACTCGGCACGCTCGATGACGAGGACGCGGGGCCCGTCGAAGGCGCGGAGGACGTTGCTAACGCAGCGAACGACAACGAAGTGGTCAAGCTGGTCAACAAGGTGATCATCGACGCCTACCAGCAGGGCGCCTCGGACATCCACATCGAGCCCTACCCGGGCAAGGCCAAGACCGAGATCCGCTTCCGCAAGGACGGCGAGCTGATGAATTACATCTCGGTGCCGGGCAGCTACCGCAACTCAATCGCCGCGCGCCTGAAGATCATGTGCGACCTCGACATCTCCGAGCGCAGGAAGCCGCAGGACGGCAAGATCAAGTTCAAGAAGTTTGGCCCGCTCGACATCGAGCTGCGGGTCGCCACTATCCCGACGCAGGGGGGCGTGGAAGATATCGTGATGCGGATACTCTCCGCCGGCGAGCCCCTTCCCCTCGACAAGATGGGCTTTTCCAAGCGCAATCTTCAGCTGTGCAAGCAGGAAGTCGACAAGCCGTATGGTCTGTTCTTCGTGTGCGGGCCGACCGGCTCGGGCAAGACCACCACGCTGCATTCGGTCCTCGGCTACCTCAACACGCCGGAAATGAAGATCTGGACCGCCGAGGACCCCGTCGAAATCACGCAGCGGGGACTGCGCCAGGTGCAGATGAACCCCAAGGCGGGCCTCACCTTCGCGATTGCCATGCGGGCGTTCTTGCGGGCCGACCCGGACGTGATCATGGTGGGGGAAATGCGCGACAAGGAGACGGTGTCCACCGGCATCGAGGCCTCGCTTACGGGGCACCTGGTGTTCGCCACGCTGCATACCAACAGCGCGCCCGAGTCCATCGTCCGCCTGCTCGACATGGGGATGGACCCCTTCAACTTCGCCGACGCCCTGCTCGGCGTCCTCGCCCAGCGTCTCGCGCGGCGGCTGTGCAAGTGCAAGGAGCCGCATGTCGCGACGACGGATGAGGTCCACGCGCTGATGGAGGAGTATTCGCTCGAGCTGCAAAACACGGCGATCTGGAAGAAGGATCCCAAGGTGGCGCGCGAGAAGCTGTACGGGGACTGGGTGAAGGAATTCGGCAACGACAGGGGCGAGATCATTCTCCATGCCGCCAAGGGGTGCGACGTGTGCGGCAACACCGGCTACAAGGGGCGCCTCGCCCTGCACGAGCTGCTGATCGGCACCGACCGCGTCAAGAAGCACATCCAGGAGCACTCGCGGGTGGCGGAGATGTTCGTTACCGCCATCGAGGACGGCATGCGCACCCTGAAGCAGGACGGGATCGAGAAAGTCCTGCAGGGGATCACCGACATCCAGCAGGTGCGCGCAGTGTGCACCAAGTAGCGCAGGCCATGAACGACGACCCGGGTCGTGCCCGGGGCGCGGACGATCTGTTCAAGCGCCTCGAGGAGCTCAACCACATCGGGATCGCCCTCTCGCAGGAGAGGGACATCAACAGGTTGCTGGAGAGGATCCTCGTCGCGGCCAAGGACATCACGCACGCTGACGGCGGCACGCTCTACCGGATGACCGAGGAGAAGAGCCTCAAATTCGAGATCATCCGCAACGACACGCTCGGCATCGCGATGGGGGGCACCACCGGCGTCGAGATTCCGTTCTACCCGATCTACCTCTTCGATAAGGACGGCAAGGCGGTCAACTCCATGGTGGCCGCCTACGCGGTGCACCATGACCGGTCAGTCAACATCGCCGACGCCTACACCGAGGAGGGCTTCGACTTCACCGGCACCAAGAATTTCGACAAGAAGACCGGCTATCGCTCCCGGTCGTTTCTCACCATGCCGATGAAGAACCATGAAGGGCTGATCATCGGCGTGCTGCAGCTGATCAATGCCAAGGACCCGCGGAGCGGCGAGGTGGTCGCGTTCTCCGACACCGACCAGCACCTGGCCGAATCGCTCGCATCGCAGGCGGCGATCGCGCTGACCAACCGCCTGCTGATCAATCACCTGGAGAACCTGTTCGAATCCTTCATCAGCCTGATCAACGCCGCGATCGACGACAAGTCGCCCTACACCGGAGGACACTGCCAGCGTGTGCCGATGCTCACGATGCTGCTGGCCGAGGCGGTCGACAACTGCAGGGTCGGCCCGCTCCGGGATTTCGTCATGACGGAGCGCGACCGCTACGAGCTCAAGATCGCCGGATTGCTGCATGACTGCGGCAAGGTCACGACCCCCGTGCACGTGGTGGACAAGGCGACCAAGCTGCAGACTATCTTCGACCGCGTCGCCCTCATCGACACGCGCTTCGAGGTGGTCAAGCGCGACGCGGAGATCGCGCTGCTCAAGGCGCGCCTGGAGAAACTCGGGCCACGGCACACGGACGTGGTCGGCGACGCGCAACTGGTGGCAGGCATCCGTGAGATCGAGAGCGACCGCGATTTCCTGCGGCGCGCCAACATCGGCAGCGAGGCGATGAAGGACGAGGACGTCGCCCGGGTGCAGGCGATCGCCAGGCGCTACCGCTGGCGCAACGGCGACGGGGAGCGGAGCGATTTCCTGAGCGAGGACGAGATCAGGAACCTCACGATCCGCTACGGCACGCTTACGTCGGAAGAGCGGCAGATCATCAACCATCACATCGAGGTCACGATCCAGATGCTGGAGTCGCTGCCGTGGCCCAGGCATCTGAAGAACGTGCCCGAATACGCCGGCGGTCACCACGAACGCATGGACGGCAAGGGTTACCCGCGGGGACTCAAGCGCGAGCAGATGTCGGTCCAGGCGCGCTGCATGGGCATTGCCGACATCTTCGAGGCGCTGACCGCCAAGGACCGGCCGTACAAGAAAGGCAAGACGCTCACCGAGTCGCTTACCATCCTCGGCAAATTCAAGCTTAACGGGCACATCGATCCCGATCTCTTCGACATTTTCATGTGGGAGAAGGTGTACGAGAAATACGCGCGGCAGTTCCTCGACCCGGACCAGATCGACGAAGTGGACGTCGCCAAGATCCCCGGTTATGTTTCGCCGCCCGGGGCATAGGTTCGGGCCCCCGCGGCCGCTCCTGGCAGTATCCGGCGTGATCCATTTCCGGTGAGACGGGTTCATGGGAATCCTTGAATGGTTCGGGACTCGGGAGGTCGACGAGCTTGCGACCGCGATTGCCGCGGAGCTGGTCAAGCGCGTTCCCCCCTCCGCGTTGGATTCTCACACGAAGAAGGCGGCGGATAGGCTGAGGAACACGCATGACGCAATCTTCGCCCGCGCCGGCAAGTTTGCGCGCACGCATCCGCTCAACATCTACAAGAGAGCTCGGCTGGGCAACCAGTTCCGGTGGGCGCTCACAGAGGCAGGCTATCCGCCGGAGTTTGTCGAGTCTTGGACCTACGCGCTCGCCATCCTGATCACGCTCAATAATACTCCCCGCAAGGCGGCGGGCGGTTGATCGAAGACGGCCGCGTGAGCTTCATGCACGGCTGACCGCCGGATCGCCGGTGTCGCGATCCGGCGAACATGCCGCTGCGGGGCGGCCGTGTCATGTCATGTTGCGAAAACTGCTGAATCGCCTGCTGTCCACGGGACGCGCGCCGGTAGCGCCCGGCCCATCCCCGGCTCCGCGCGAAGAAGCCGCGGACCGGTTGATTGCCGAGGGCAACAGCGCCGAGGGCGCAGGCCGGGTGCAGGAGGCCTGCGAGCACTATCGCGAAGCGGTGCAAGCAGCGCCGGATTATGCGAAGGCGCATTTGAACCTCGGAATCGGGCTGGAGGCGGCCGGCGCGACCGAGCCGGCGATCCACTCCTATGAGGCTGCGCTGGCGATCGATCCGGCGGACCCGTTCGCAGCCTATAACCTCGGGAAACTCCTGTATACGCGC
>JBGQGU010000214.1:0-5842 GCA_041497655.1 Gammaproteobacteria bacterium | reverse complement strand
TGTACGACTTTGGCGCCAGGGACAGCCAGATCAAGGCGGCGGAGTACCAGGCATTGGCGGCGGCATTGGCGCAGAACAGAGTGTTGCAGGACGTGGTGTTCCAGGTGGAGCAAGCCTATTACCGGTATCTTGGCTTCGAGCAGTTGGTGAGGTCGAATGAATTGTTCCTGAAGAGCGTCAGCACCTCGCTCGATGCCACCCAGCGCCGCCGGGAAGGCGGTCTGGCGACCGCGGCCGATGTCTACAGGGCGGAGACCCAGGTGGCGCAGGGCGAGCTGAACCTGATACGCAGCAAGGGGGAGTGGGAAAAAGCGCGTGGTTCGCTCGCTTCAGCCGTGGGGCTGCCCGTCAACTCCATGCTGCTGATCCAGTCGCTGCAAGGCGAGCCGCGCATACGCGAGATCACGGAGTCCCTGAATGACATCCTGAGCCGCGCCAAGGCGAATCGTCCGGACTTGATTGCGGCGGAGGCTCAGGCGCGGTCGGCGCGCGCACAGGCAGATGCCGCCTCCAGAAGCGGGCTGCCGTCCTTGACGGTAACCGCAGTCACCGGGCGGACCTTTTTCGAGCAAGACCGCCCATATGCCGAAACCAACAGTGTGCTGCTGAACCTGAACATCCCGCTCTTCACCGGATTCAATCGGACCTACACCGTGCGCCAGGCCGAGGCAAGGGCCGCCCAGGCGGAGGCGTCCCGCGATGCGTTGTCCCGCGACACCGAGCTCGAAGTATGGCAGTCCTATTATGATGTGCAGACGGCAGCCAGTGGCGTGAGCACGACCGCGGTGCAGCTGCGGGCAGCGCAGCAAACGGCGGAAGCGACCCTCGCGCGCTACCAGGGTGGTTTCGGGTCGCTGCTTGATCTGATCACGGCGCAGGTCGACGAATCGAACGCGCGCGTGCAGCGTATCCAGTCGTTCCTTGACTGGTTCACGGCCGTCGCCCGCCTCAATTTGTCGATCGGCGCCAGTGACAGCTCCCTATATACGGTCCAGACAAGATGAAACGACTCGTCATGGCAGTGGTGTTCCTCGCCATCGCGGCGGGCGGTTATGGCGCCTGGTGGTGGTGGCAGCAGAGCGGCGCAGTCGCGGCCGAAGGCAAAGGTGGAAAGGGCAAGGGCGCCCCTCTTTTCGTCAAGACCGCTAAGGCGGTGGCGAAGCCGATGCCCGTGCTGATCGAGGCGGTGGGCAGCGTGGAGCCGGAGCACAGCGTGCAAGTAAGGGCGCAGGTGTCGGGCGTGCTGCAGTCGGTGCTGTTCAAGGAGGGGGACCTGGTCAAGGCCGGGCAGCAGCTCTTTCAAATCGATCCGAGGACGTTCGAAGCGTTATACCGGCAGTCGCAGGCCCAACTCGCGCGCGACGAGGCGCAACTCGAAAATGCCCAGGTCCAGCGGGATCGCCTCGAGCCGTTGCTCAAGCGTGAGTTCATCACGCGCCAGGAATTCGACGTCGCGGTGACTTCGACCAAATCGCTCGAAGCGACGGTGGCCGCGGACCGCGCGCTGCTGGAGCAGGCGCGCATCCAGCTCGATTTCACCCGGATCCAGGCGCCGATCGGGGGCCGCACGGGCAGCCTGGCGATCAAGCCGGGCAACCTGGTGCCCACTGCGGGCGGGGGAGTGCCGCTCGTGACCATCAACAGCACCGATCCCATACTCGTGTCCTTCAGCATTCCGGAGCGGCAGCTCGAAGACATCCGGCGCTATCAATACGAAAAGGAAATGCGGATCGAGATCCTGCCGGACCGCAGCGGGCCGGTGGCGGCGGAGGGGAAGCTCGTTTTCATCGACAATACCGTCACGCCTCAGACCGGCACGGTAGTGCTCAAGACGCGCGTTACCAACAAGGAAGAGGTGCTGTGGCCGGGCCAGTTCATCAACGTGCGCATCGTGCTCAAAATCGAGCCCGAGGCGGTTGTGGTGCCGGAAGTGGCGGTCCAGCCGGGCCAGCAGGGCACTTTCGTCTATATGATTGACGACGGGAAGGCCAAGATCCAGCCGGTCAAGGTGTCGCGCCAGATCGACGGCGAAGTGGTCATTGCGGAAGGAATCAAAGCCGGCGATATCGTGTTAACCGAGATACCGCAGGCCATTGCTCCGGGAGCGGCCGTGCAGATCGCAGGCGCTGACGGCAAGGGCGACAGCAGGGGGAAGCGGATGGGAAAGGATAAAGGCAAGAGATCTGAGGACGGCGAGGAGAGGAAAGGCGACCGCAGGGGCGACCCGACATCGGACGCAAAGTGATATGAATCTATCGCGCATATTCATCATACGGCCCGTCGCCACCTCGATCCTGGTGCTCGCGGTCGTGCTCTTCGGGTTGATCTCATTCCGGTCACTGCCGGTGAATGACCTGCCCAACGTTGATTTCCCCACCATCCAGGTCACTGCCAACCTGAGAGGGGCGAACCCCGAGGTCATGGCGTCAACCGTGGCAACGCCGCTGGAGCGGCAATTCAGCCGGATTTCGGGCATCGATACGATGAGCTCGAACAGCAGCAACGGCGCGACGCGCATTACGCTGCAGTTCAGCCTGGATCGTGACATCGATTCGGCGGCCCAGGATGTGCAGACGGCGATCTCCCAGGCGATGCGATTCCTGCCGGCCGACATCGAACCGCCATTTCTGCGAAAGGTCAATCCCGCGGACGCACCGATACTGTTCATCGCGGTTACCGCACAAACGCTGCCTCTGACCAAGCTCGACGAATTCGCCGACGACCATATCGCGCAGCGTTTCTCGATGGTGAACGGCGTGGCGCAGGTATCCGTGTTCGGATCCAAGAAATACGCCGTGCGGGTGTACGTGGATCCTGAGGCGCTGGCAAAGCGCGGCCTCGGTCTGGACAAGGTCGTCACCGCAATTCAGAACGCAAATAGCAACCTCCCCGCAGGTGTCATGCAGGGCGCAGCACGCAGCTACACCGTAAAGTCGTCCGGCAAGCTCGAGCGCGCCAGTAGCTTCAATGACCTGATCATCGCGTACTCGAACGGTATGCCGGTGCGGCTGTCGGACGTCGGGCGCGCCGAGGACAGCTTCGAGAACGTCAAGAATACGAGCTGGGTGAACGAGGAGCAGGCGATCTATTTCGCGGTATTCCGCCAGCCGGGCTCGAACACGGTTGAAGTGGTGCGCAATATCCGTGCGGTGTTCCCGGAAATCGAGCGCGAGGCGCCACCGGGCGTCAAGATGCACGTGCTAAACGATCGCTCGGAATTCGTCGGTGAGTCGATACGCGAGGTCAATTTCACGCTCGTGCTGTCGGTCATGCTCGTGGTCATGGTGATCCTGCTGTTCCTGCGCAACGTCACCGCAACGCTGATCACCGCGCTGGTCCTGCCTACTTCGGTAATGGGCACCTTTGCCGTCATGTATCTGGTGGGATATAGCCTCAATAACTTGTCGCTGATGGCGATCATACTCGCCGTTGGATTCGTGGTGGACGACGCCATCGTGGTACTGGAGAACGTCACCCGCCACATGGAAATGGGCAAGGACCGGTTGCAGGCTACGCTCGACGGATCGAAGGAGATCGCATTCACGGTGTTGTCGATGACGGTATCGCTCGCGGCGGTATTTTTGCCGATCCTGTTCATGAGCGGAATGCTGGGGCGTCTATTCCGGGAATTCGCGGTGACGGTGGGTGCCGCGGTGCTGATATCGGGGGCCATCTCGCTTTCCATGACCCCGATGCTGTGCAGCCGCTTGCTGCGGCTGACGCATGAGCACGGGCGCATTTACCGTTTTCTGGAGCGCGTGTTCGATATCTGGCGCGACGGTTACGGCGCGAGCTTGCGCTGGACCATGCGCCATCGGGGATTGATGCTGGGCGGATCGGCGATCGTGCTCGTGTTGATCGTTGTGGTGTACCAGGCCGTGCCGCAGGGCTTCATCCCGCGGCAGGACACGGGCGTGTTCTTCGGCAACACCAGGGGTCCCGAGGGAACCACGTTCCAGCAGCTTGTGGAACGCCAGCGGGCAGTTTCCGCCGTTATCCAGAAGCATCCTGATGTGGAAGCGGTGCTTTCCACCGCGGGGCAAGGTGTCGGCGGCGTGGTGGGGGACAACGTGGGCCGCGTGGTGGTGCGGCTCAAGCCGCGCAACGAGCGCAAGCGGACCGCGGACGAAGTCATTCAGGAACTGCGGCGCCAGTTCAACGGGAGTCCGCAGGGCCTGCGCGTCTCCATGAACAATCCGCCGGCTATCAATATCGGCGGGCTCATCAGCACCGCCGATTATCAGCTGGTTATCCAGGCCACCGAACTCGAGACGCTATATCGCCCGGCTCAGGAGCTGGAGAACCGGCTGCGTCAGTTGGGAATGGTAACGGACGTCGCATCCAATCTCGAGTTGCGCAACCCGGAAATCCGGGTGGAGATACTGCGTGACCGGGCGGCGGCGCTTGGCGTCAGCCCGCAGCAGATTGAATCGGCGCTCTACAACGCCTACGGCGGGCGCCAGATCAGCACGCTATACGGCGCAACCGACCAGTACTTCGTGATCCTGGAGATCGATACGCGGTTCCAGCGCAACATCAATGCGCTGCGCTCGCTCTACGTGCAGAGCAACACCGGGCAGATGGTTCCGGTCCATGCGGTTGCCGACATCAGTGGCGGAGTCGGGCCGGTTTCGGTGGCGCACTACGGGCAGTTGCCTGCCGTGATTCTCTCGTTCAATCTGACGGGGGGCGCGTCTCTCGGCCAAGCGGTCAATGCCGTGCAGGAACTCACACGGGAGGTGCTGCCGAACGGTGTCAGCTCGATTTTTGTCGGTACTGCCAAGGCATTCGAGGAAGCCTTCCGCACGCTACCGCTCCTGCTGCTGATCACTATCCTAGTGATCTACATGATACTCGCGATACTCTACGAGCATTACGTGCATCCGGTTACGATCCTGACGGCGCTCCCGTTTGCCGGATTCGGCGCGCTGTTGATGTTGCTCATCTTCAACATGGAGCTCAACATTTTCAGCTTTGTCGGAATCATCCTGCTCGTCGGCTTGGTGAAGAAAAACGGCATCTTGATGGTGGACTTTGCGTTGCAGCTTCAGCGTGACAAGGGGTTGCCGGCACAGGAGGCGATCGTCCAAGCATCGCTAATACGCTTCCGGCCGATCATGATGACGACCCTGGCGGCGATCTGTGCTACGTTGCCGATCGCGCTGGGATACGGGGCAGGTGCTGAAACACGCCGTCCGCTGGGTGTGGCGGTCGTCGGCGGGCTGTTCTTCTCGCAGTTCCTGACGTTGTACGTGACACCCACGTTTTACGTCAGCATGGAGCGCTTGATGGGTATGTTCCGCCGCAGTCAGCGCCGCCCGGCTGAGGCGGTGGGACGTTGATTTCGGGGATTTCTTGCCACGTTCCCGGCCTTGTGGTCGTCCTTTGCCCAGGTTTCACCGCAGGATACCCAGGCTTTTGAAAAACCGGATGAAGTTAGTTTGACTGGGCGGCTCCCCGCCGGTTATAATTCACATTCTAGCGCGGGGTGGAGCAGTCTGGCAGCTCGTCGGGCTCATAACCCGAAGGTCAGAGGTTCAAATCCTCTCCCCGCTACCAGATTCCGGATCCCGGTGGATGCTTCCCCCGGTTTCCCCTAAGTCAGGCCGCAGAGATTTTGCGGTACCCCTTAGAAACGTTCTTTAACAATTTACAGCCGATAAGTGTGGGCACCTGGTGTATGAGGGCCCGCGGCGCATACGCGTACGCGGAATCTCAAGCAACAGAAGTGCTCGCACGACGAAACATACGTCAAGCGAGTTAATACTTTGCAGTGATTAAACTGAAGAGTTTGATCCTGGCTCAGATTGAACGCTGGCGGCATGCCTTACACATGCAAGTC
>JBGQGU010000213.1:0-5880 GCA_041497655.1 Gammaproteobacteria bacterium | reverse complement strand
GAGCGCGGGGGTCATCCTTGGTCAGTGACCCCGGCTCACCCTTCATCGTTCGGCCTGGACGCGGCCGAAGTCGCTCTCGTACAGCGTATCGAGACGGGCGAGGACATGCGGGGGGAGCGGCCCCATCTCGGCCGCCTGCAGCGCCTCGTCGATATGATGCAATTCGGCGCTGCCGATCACGGCACACGATATGTTCGGGTTCGACAGCACGAAGCGAAGCGCGATCTGCGCGCGCGTTCCATGCCCGGTACCGATCGCGTCGAACACGGCCCTTGCCTTCCGTTCGTCTCCGGCGAGGCTCGTGTCCGTGGTGAGAACGCTCTCGCGCCCCGTCCGCTCATCCGTGGCAATCACTCCGGCGGCGAAAATACGAATCGCCATCACCGCGACATTGTTGCCGCGACAGGCCTCGATAATGCCGCCCAGGTTCTGCCCGGTCCACGCCCTGGGCATGCTCCGGCCCGCGCTGGGATTGAGCAGATTGTAATAGACCTGTGCGGAATCGAACCGCCCGCTCCGCACCACCTCGCACACGGATGCGGCCTCACCGAGCGCGGTAATACCCATATGGCGGATCAGCCCCTTCTCGCGCAGCCGGTCGAGCCCATCGGCCACGCCGTTCTTGCCGAGGATCTGCTCGACCGTCATCACCCGGCCGCCGGGCTTCGATCCTATCCGATTGTGAAGCTGCAGCAGGTCGACCGATGAACGCTTGAGCCGGGCGAGGCTCGCCACCAGGCGCTCCTCGATCTGCGCCGGGATGTCTTTCAGATTCTCCACATCGAGCTGAAACTTGGTCGAGACATAAGGATTAGACCCGGGCGTCGCCCCGCGCATGTTGCTTTCGGGGGGCAGCAGCCAGCCGAGAGCTTCTTCCGACTTGCCGTTGCCATATTGCGTGGCCGTATCGATCCAGTTGATCCCGCCGGCGATCGCCCGGCGGATCGCTTCCCGCTTCGTCGCGTCATCCTTGTGGACGAGGATGCCGCCGACGGCGCCGGCACCGAAAATGATCTCTGAGACTTTGATGCCGGTGCGGCCGAATACACGTTGTTTCATGCTGCCTCTCCAAGGCGTGCTCTAGGGCCGTGCCTACGGTCGGACCACGGCATCTACGAGCAATTCACCAGCGCCTGTCATACCAATAACGCTCGGCGCATATCCCACTTGGCGTTGTCTTCGCGTCCTTAGGTTTCCGATTATTTTCCTTTGCGGCCTTTGCGGTGAGGAAGTTATTTTCCTTGGCGTCCTTGGCGATCTTGGCGGTGAAGCTTTTCTTTTCCTTTGCGTCCTCCGCGTTCTTTGTGGTGAGGCTTTTTTTCCTTGGCGTGCTTGGCGGTTAAATTATTTGTTTTGCCTTTCTTGGCGTTCTTGGCGTCCCTTCGACTCACTCAGGACAGGCTTGGCGGCGTGTTCCGGTTCTAGGCATCAGCCGACACGGAACAGGCCCCGCTTCGCTCGGTGCAGCCGCTCGAAGCCGGTGCGCGTGACGCGAATCAGTTCCCCCACCTGCACGCCCGCCTTGTGGTCGCGGGTGATCACGTTGGGCTGTACCACGACGGTCATGTTCTCTTCCAGCTTCATGTCGGGCAGCGGGCCCGCCATCCGGCTCTTGGTGCCGATGATGGGCTGGAAGTAGCCGCCGCCGAAGCCGTGCATCAGGTCGTCGCACACCGTGAAGCCGTTCTTCTCGATGACGCCCGTGGCATCCAGGATTTCCTGCATCGTCGTGCCGTGCCGGACGACGCCGGTAACGGCATCGAACGCCGCTTCCGCCGTTTCATACAGGTCGCGATAGAGCGGCGTTGCTTCGGCGCCGACGGTGAACGTGCGCAGCACCTGGCCCGCGTAGTCCCACCAGTAGGCGGAAAGCTCGCAGAATACGACGTCGCCCTTCTTCACCTTGCGCGGCGAGTGGTGCTGGGGCGGCACGTAGATGTGCGGCTTAGCCATCGAAGTAACGCCGATGTAGTGGATCATCGTCGTCCCGCCGCGCTTGATGTAGGCGCTCTCGACAATCGCCCCCAGCTCGCGCTCGGTGAGTCCGGGCTTGGTGCCGGCGAGCAATGCGGCGAGGCCCGCGTCGGACAACGCCGCGCCGATCCGCAACCAGTTCAGTTCCTCTTCCGACTTGATGGTGCGCAGCCGGACGTATTCCGCGTCCAGCCCGACCATCTGGAAGTCCCGCTCGAGGATTTGGTACTTGGAGACCGCCAACGGGCCTATGATGCCGACGCGCTTCGCGCCGCGGCGTTTCAGCTCCCGGACCATTTGATCCAGGCCGTGGTGCGCGCCCCAGTGCACTTCCACGTCGCGGGCAATTTTCTTCGCGAGAGGAAAATGGTTGACCCACTCGACCGCCATCCACATCTTCTCGCCCGGCCTGAAGATGACGTAGGCCTCGACCGTTCCCGGCCAGCCGGTGACCCATTGCGGCGCGTTGCCCGCGCGGTGGTCGGTGATGGCGAGCAGGTGGTCCACGCCTGCCTTTTCCATCACGGCCGCGAGCGCCTTGTGCCGCCGCGCGTACTCCGCCTCCGAGAATCGGGGATACTCTTGTGCCATGATGGCCTTGAGACGGGGCTCAAGTCTCAAAGGCGTGACGACTGACGGCTGACGACTGACGGGTGAGCGGCGTTTCATGCTGTCTTGCTATGCAACCAATTACCTGCGCCTGCGAACTCGATCGGCCAGTTCTTCGTATATCGCCCGACGGTGCCCGACCGCAATGATGCGCATGATCTTTCGCGGTCGGTCGAGCGCGTACACGATCCGGTAGCGCTTGACGCGATATTTCAGCAATCCTTCGAGCTCCCTCTGCAAGGGCTCGCCGGCGGCAGATTCAATGCTCAGGGCCCGGATCGCTGCCTTGATTCCGCGCTTCACCTCTGGCGGCAGATGCCGGATGACCTCTGCAACATGCGGCGGTATGTCCGGCCGGTAGCCGGCCATTAGCGACGGCTCTTACGGACCGGACGTAGCGGCTCCCCGAACACGTCCTCGAAGGAGAGCCCTTTTCGCCCTGCGGCGTAGAACGCACGGCTCTCCTCGATTTGGCGCATCAGGCCTGGATCGCTCAATACGTCCAGCGTTTCCTTGAGACGCTCGAATTCCGCGTAGCTCACCAGCACGGCCGCCGGCCGGCCATTACGGGTCACCACGACTTCCTCCTCGCGTTCTTGCACGCCGGTGACCAGCTCGGGCAGGCGCGCCTTCACTTCTGATATGGGCAGGGTCTTCGCCATGGGGCATTTTCCAAGTTGACCAGAATTCTGGTCAACTGCATCTTACCCGACAGCCCGGTGCCCGTCCAGCGCCGCGAATCGCGGCCGGGTTCCGCGCGGCGCGCGGGGGTCATCCTTCATCCTTCCGCCTTCATCCTTCGCTTTTGCTGCTCCTCGAACCACGGATACGCATTTGTCTGACTGGCAGGACGGACCGGCTGCGCCGGGCGCACTCGCGATGGATTGAGCTGCGCGAGCGAGGTGACGCCCATCAGGCCCATCGCCGTGCGGATCTCCAAGTCCATCAATTCGAGCATGCGCTTCAAGCCCGCCTCCCCCGCCGCCGCGAGCGCCCAGCCGAGCATCTTGCCGACGCCGACGGCGCGCGCCCCGAGGCAGAGCCCTTTCACCACATCGGTGCCGCGCAGCACGCCGCCGTCCCACAAGATCTCGGCCCGGCCGTCTACGGCGGCGACCACTTCCGGCAGCACTTCGATCGTGCCCTGCGCATGGTCGAGCTGCCGTCCGCCGTGGTTCGAGACATAAACGACGTCGGCGCCGTGCTCGACCGAGAGCTTTGCGTCCTCCGCCGTGGCGACCCCCTTCACGATCAGCGGCACCTTCCAGTGCTGCTTCATCCACACCAGGTCCTTCCACTGCAGCCCCATCTGGAACGAGGGGTCGCCGAATCCCTCGCGGACATTGGCGCGGGAAATGATGTCGCGCTCGCGGCGGCCGTAGTAGTTGCGGTCCACGCACACGCACAGCGCGCGGTAGCCCGCCGCCTTCGCCCGGTCGAGGATGTCCTCCACCCACTTGCGGTCGGCCCTCACGTAGAGCTGGAAGATGAGCGGCTCCTTGACTGCCGCCGCCGCGGCTTCGAGGCTGGGCTTGGCCGCGGTGCTGATGAACGCCGTCGTGCCGTGCGCCACCGCCGCCCGGGCGACCTTGCAGGCGCCCTCCGGATGCGCGAACCCGACGAAGCCGCCGACCGGCGCGAGGAAGACGGGGCTCGCGAGCCTCTGTCCCAGCAGCGTCGTCGTGATGTCTATCTTCCTCACGTCCACCAGCACGCGCTGGCGCAGCGCCAGGCTGTCGAGCGCCTGACGGTTGCGGAGCAGCGTGGTCTCGGAATCCGATCCGCCGGTGAGGTGGTCCCACAAGTCCTGCGGCAGGTTGCGCCGCGCCGTGGCCACGATCTCCTGCAGCGAGACGAAGCTCGCCGCGGCCCGCTCGTCGATGCGCGGGTACTTGCGCTTCTCTTCCTTCTGCTTCGACCGCGCTGCCATTGCGCGTCCTGCTCTCTTTGCCATCTCTTTTCCCCGACTAAAACGTCGACTCACGAATCACGACTCACGCCCAACCGCCGGAAGCGCTGACCGGCTGCTTGAGGCTCGCAAGGCTCGCGACGCGCGCCGCGGCGGACGCCCCCAGCAGCTCGAAATAGCGCGCGGCCAGAGCAAGATCCTGCAGCGCCGTGCCGACCGACTTGAATACAACCCGCCCCTGCGCAGGGACGGCGGACTTGCCGGTGACGAGCTGCGCGAGCGTGGCCTGCTTCTCCGCGGGCGCCGCACCGCCCTTCACCGCGGCCTGCAGGTCGCCGGCTTCCTCCACCGCGCGCTGCGAATCCACGACGACGAGGCCCGCGCCGCGGAAGCAGTCGGCGTCGACCTCGACCGCCTCCGGGCGCGTGCTGCCCACCGCGCACAACAGGCGGCAGCGATCGAGCCATGCCCCGCGCACCACCGGCTCCCGGCTCCGCGAGCTGGTCGCCGTGGCCACCACGTCATGTCCGCGCGCGGCGGCCTCCGCCGACTCAGCGGCAATTACCGGAAACTTGAGCCTTGCCGCCATCTCGCGCGCAAAGGCTTCACGATGTGCTGCCGTCGGACTGAATACGGTGGCCGAATGGACCCGATACACGGCGGCAAGGCTTTCGAGCTGCATTCGCGCCTGGTGGCCGGCACCGAGTACTCCGATCCGCACGGGGCCGCTCACGGGCACCTTGCGCGCCGCCACGCCGCTCGCGGCGCCGGTGCGGAGGTCCGTGATAAGCCGCCCGTCCATCACGGCGAGGAGCTCGCCGTCCGCCAGGCGGTAAAGCGAAACCACGTAGCGCACGCCGGCGCCTTCGACCAGGTGATAGACCTTGGTTGCGCAGTAGCCTGCCTGGTAATCCGCTCCGAACATCGTGCGCATCCAGCCGCCCTCGAACGCGGTGTTGAGCCGGGACGAGATGAAGGTCTTGCCCGCCGCCTCGTGACGCGACACCTCTTCGAGGAGATCGATGGCGTCGCGCATGCCGAGCACGCCCTCCAGCGCGCCAGCATCAAGCATCACGGTCATTCTTTATCCTTCAGATGGGGCGAGTGTCGGGTGTCGGGTGTCGGGTGTCGAGTGTCGAGCGTCGAGTGTCGGGTGTCGAGCGTCGAGTGTCGGGTGTCGAGCGTCGAGTGTCGGGTGTCGAGTGTCGAGTGTTGGGTGTCGAGTGTCGAGTGGTTCTTGCCCTCGACACTCAATCCTCGTCCCTCGTCGTTTCCCTCGACACTCATTCCTCGACACTCATCGCCGATCAGCGCAGCTGATCGGCGAGCCAGTCGGCGATCATCGGCCGCGCAATGTGATGCAGGTTGTTGCACACGTGCACGCCGTT
>JBGQGU010000212.1:0-5895 GCA_041497655.1 Gammaproteobacteria bacterium | reverse complement strand
GGTGGCCAAAGCCCATGACGGGCTCCTTGTTCGCGCGCTTCGCCCTCACGTACTCGGCGGCCTTGGATGCGTCGCCGATTTCGTGCGCCATGCGCATCACGTTTTCCGCCGCTCCGCCGTGCGCCGGGCCGGCGAGTGCCGCCACGGCGGCGGTGATCGCGCCGTGCAGGTCGGCCTCGGTACCGGCCACCACGCGCGCCGCGAACGATGAGGCGTTCGAGCCGTGCTCGGCGTGCAGGACCATGTCGACGTCCATCAGCCGCGCGGCGTCCGCGCTGGGCACCTTGCCCTTGAGCATGTAGAGGAAGTTCGCTGCGTGGCCGAGGCGCGAATCCGGCGCCACGGGTTGGCGGCCGTTGCGGATGTGCTCATGCGCGGCGACGATCATCGGCACCTGGGCGGTGAGCCGTACGCCCTTGCGCAGCGTCGCCTCGGGCGACTTGTCGGCGGTCTCGGGGTCGAACGCCGAGAGGGCCGACACGGCTGTGCGCAGCACATCCATCGGGTGAGCACCCCTCACCGTCCGGATCACGTCGTAGACCGCGGCGGGCAGTGTCCGCGCTGCCTTCAGCTCAGCGGCGAACGCCTCCAGCCGTGCGCGCGCGGGCAATTCGCCCATGAGGAGCAAGTAGCAGGTTTCCTCGAACGTCGAACGCTCGGCGAGGTCGTGGATCGAGTAGCCACGATAGCGCAGCTCGCCGGCGCGCCCGTCGATGTAGCACGCGCGCGAGCGGTCGAAATACACGCCTTTTAGCCCGCGGTAGATCTCGATCTTCTCGGTTGTTTCGCTCATGACAGGCCTCTCTGTTCGGACATGTTCTTGCCCTCTCCCGCGCGGCGCCGGGAAAAGCTGATCGAGCCTGCGCGCCACTCCGCAACGGTATCAGAGGATGGAACAAAAAGCTTCGATACGGTCGCGCACTCAGTCCCGCTTACGATCCGTAACCTTTTCAGATATAATGGTTTTTATCGTTTAGGGGATCGTTATGCCGATCTACGAATACCGTTGCGGCGCGTGCGGATACCAGAAGGAATTCCTGAAGCGCCTCAGCGACGCACCGCTGACCGATTGCCCGAAGTGCGGCAAGCGCGCGTTCAACAAGCTGGTCACCGCGGCTGGGTTCCATCTGAAGGGCACCGGCTGGTACGCGACCGACTTCAAGAACAGCGGCGCGAAGCCCGCGGCGAAGCAGGACAAGTCGCAATCGAAGCAGGACAAACCCGAAACAAAGCAGGACAAGCCCGAAACAAAACAGGACAAGTCCGCCGATGGCTCCGGCAAGGAGCCATCAAAGCCCGAAGCCGCTTGCGGCGCGGGCGCCTGCCCGGCCTGCAGCTAGAGTAGCGCCCCGGGTGGGGGCGCTTCCGCCGCCCTGAATTAAACCGTTTCCTGCTATGCTCATGCGCCTTGACGCGGCAGCGTAGAGGCAATCAAGTTCTGTCCCAATGACCCGAAAGCTCCTCGTCAGACGCTATTTCATCACCGGACTCGTGATCTGGGTGCCGCTGGCGATCACATTGTGGGTCCTGGATCTGCTGGTGAGCACGATGGACCAGACCCTGCGGCTGCTGCCGCTGCAGTGGCAAACCGAAAGCTGGCTGGGCGTGCACATCCCGGGCCTCGGCGTGGTGATGACGCTGCTGATAGTGTTCGCGACCGGCGTGTTGGCCGCCAACATCATCGGCCAGCGGCTGGTGAAATTCTGGGAAGGCGTGCTCGCGCGCATTCCGGTGGTGAATGCGATTTACCGCGGCGTGAAGCAGGTGAGCGACACGCTGTTTGCTCCCGGCGGCCAGGCATTCCGCAAGGCTCTGCTGGTGCAGTGGCCGAGCCCCGGCATGTGGACGATCGCGTTTCTCACCGGTCAGCCGGGCGGCGACGTGGTGAACCATCTTAAGGGCGACTACGTGAGCATCTACGTGCCGACCACGCCCAACCCGACCGGCGGTTACTTCGTGATGGTGCCGCGTGAAGCCGTGATCGAGCTCGACATGACGGTGGAAGAGGCGCTCAAGTACATCATCTCGATGGGCGTGGCCGCGCCCGATGACGACGGCCGCAGAAACGACCACGTCGCCCCGCCTGCGGTGAAGCAGCCAAGAGCTGTCAATCAATAACAGAGCACTCAGCCGTCAGCTTCCAGCGATCAGCCATAGGGGTGCCTTGTTTGGAACTGACAGCTGATGGCTGAGAGCTGATCGCTATTACCAAATCATGCGTAGCGAATACTGCGGGTTCATCAACCGCAAGCACCTCGGCCAGGCCGTGACGTTGTGCGGCTGGGTGAACCGCCGCCGCGACCACGGCGGGGTGATCTTCATCGATCTCCGGGACCGCGAGGGACTGGTGCAGGTGGTGTGCGACCCGGACTCACCGGAGACCTTCAGGACCGCGGACCGGCTGCGCGCGGAATACGTGATCCGCGTGGAGGGCAGGGTCCGGGAACGCCCGGCGGGCACCGCCAATCCCGATCTCGCGAGCGGGGAGGTGGAGGTGCTGGCGCGGAACATCGCCATCCTCAACGCCTCTCTGCCGCCGGCCTTCCAGATTGACGATGAGCACCTGTCGGAGACGGTGCGGCTCGAGAACCGCGTGCTCGACCTGCGGCGCCCCGCCATGCAGAAGAACCTGCGGCTGCGCTACCGGGTGACGATGGCGGTGCGCAGTTTCCTCGATCGCCACGGCTTCATAGACGTCGAGACACCCATGCTGACGCGCTCCACGCCGGAAGGAGCGCGGGACTACCTGGTGCCTTCGCGCGTGCACCCCGGCGAGTTCTATGCGCTGCCGCAGTCGCCGCAGCTCTTCAAGCAACTGCTGATGATCGCGGGCTACGACCGCTACTACCAGATCGTGAGGTGCTTCCGCGACGAGGACCTGCGCGCCGACCGCCAGCCCGAGTTCACGCAAATCGACATCGAAACGTCCTTCCTCGACCAGAACGCCATCACGTCCCTCATGGAGGAGCTCATCCGCCATGTATTCAAGGAAGTGATCGGGGCGGAATTGCCCAACCCGTTCCCGCGCGTGTCCTACGACGAGGTCATCCGCCGCTACGGCAGCGACAAGCCGGACCTGCGCGTGCCGCTGGAGTTGACCGAGCTGACCGACGTGATGAAGGGCGTCGCTTTCAAGGTATTTGCCGGCCCTGCCGCCGCGCCGGGCGGGCGCGTGGCGGGATTGCTTGTCCCCGGAGGCGGCGAGCTGACGCGCGGTGAGATCGACTCCTATACCGAGTTCGTCGGCAATTACGGCGCCAAGGGCCTGGCCTGGATCAAGATCAACGACGTCGCGAAGGGGCGGGAAGGCCTGCAGTCGCCGATCGTGAAGAACCTCTCCGACGAGGCCCTGAAGGCGATCGTCGGGCGCTCCGGCGCGAAGAGTGGCGACCTCATGTTCTTCGGAGCAGATCGCGCCAAGATCGTCAACGACGCGCTTGGCGCGCTGCGCGCGAAGGTCGGCAACGAACGCGGCCACGCGCAGCCCGGCTGGCGGCCGCTGTGGGTACTCGACTTCCCGATGTTCGAATGGGACGAGGAGGCGCAGCGCTGGAACGCGATGCACCATCCGTTCACCGCGCCCGCCGACGGCCACGAGGAGCGGCTCGAGTCCGATCCGGGCGCCGCACGGGCCAAGGCGCACGACATCGTGCTGAATGGGTGGGAAATCGGCGGCGGCTCGGTGCGGATCCACCGGGCTGACGTCCAACAGAAAATCTTCCGGGCGCTCGCGATCGGGCCCGATGAGGCACAGGCCAAGTTCGGGTTCCTGCTCGACGCGCTGCAATACGGCGCGCCCCCGCACGGCGGCATCGCTTTCGGACTCGATCGCATCGTCGCGCTGATGGCGGGCGCGGACTCGATCCGGGACGTGATCGCGTTCCCCAAGACGCAACGCGCGCAGTGCCTGCTCACGCACGCGCCGAGCCCGGTGGACGAGGGGCAGCTGCGGGAGCTGCATATCCGCCTCCGGCAGACTGAACAAAAGAAAAGCTAGACGCAAAGGCGCAAAGGCGCAAAGAAGAACAATAACAATATTGAATCGCCAAGGCCTGTCCTGAGCCTGTCGAAGGGACGCCTAGGCCGCCAAGAAATACAAGACGGAAATAGGATCCCAAGCAAGACTCTGATCGCCGTGGAAAGAGTAAGAGTCGAATCACGAATCACGAATCACGACTCACGGTTGTCATGGCTTACAAGCTTCCGATCTCGGTGCTGGTGGTGGTGCACACGGCGGCTCTCGAAGTGCTCCTGCTCGAGCGCGCCGACCGGCCGGGCTTCTGGCAGTCGGTGACCGGCAGCCAGGACGAAGGCGAGACGCTGCGCGAGACCGCGGTGCGCGAGCTGAGGGAAGAAACCGGACTCGACGCGGCGCGCTACGAGCTGACCGACTGGCGCAGGCAGAATCGCTACGAGATCTACCGCCGCTGGCGCAGCCGCTACGCGCCCGGGGTCACTCACAACACCGAGCACGTATTCGGGTTGCAGGTCCCGCAACCGCTGGAAGTGGCGCTGCAGCCGCGGGAGCATCTGTGCCACGAGTGGCTGCCGTGGCAGGCGGCAGCGGAGAAGGTCTTTTCGTGGAGCAACGCTGAGGCCATACGCGAGCTGCCGCAACGCGCCCGATAATCCGGCCAAAGACCCTGACCAGAATGCGGACTCTTTAAGAATTCGCCGCACTAATGCGGCGAATTCTTGTCGTATATAATAATGTGCAGATTTTCCTGATGGTGCGGTGAAGTAATGGAAGCTGCGACTCTTCTGTTCGACCGCTACCGGCCGCTCGCCGAAGAGGCGTGCGAGGCGCGCATCCGCGCCGCGCGCGCCGCGCTCGGCAGGAACGCGGTGATCCTCGGCCACCACTACCAGCGGCCCGACGTTTACAGACACGCCGACCTCACCGGCGACTCGCTTCAGCTGTGCAAGCTGGCGGCACAGACCGACTCGCAATACATCGTGTTCTGCGGCGTGCATTTCATGGCGGAAGTGGCGGACATTCTGTCCAAGCCGGGGCAGGTCACCGTCCTTCCCGATCTCGGCGCCGGCTGCTCGATGGCGGACATGGCGAACCTCGCCAAGGTCGAGCGCGCCTGGCGCGAGCTGGCGACCGTGCTCGACCCCGATCAGCACGTTACGCCGGTGACCTACATCAACTCCGCGGCGGATCTGAAGGGGTTCTGCGGCGAGCACGGCGGCATCGTCTGCACCTCCTCCAACGCGCGCGAGATCCTGGCGTGGTCGTTCGCGCGGCGCGACAAGGTGCTGTTCTTCCCGGACCAGCACCTTGGCCGCTGGACCGGCTACCTGATGGACATCCCGCTCGCCGAGATGCTGGTGTGGGACCCGGACGAGGAGCTGGGGGGACTCACGCCGCAGCAGATCAAGATGGCGAAGATCCTGCTGTGGAAGGGGCATTGCTCGGTGCACCAGATGTTCCAGCCGCAGCACGTGCTGCGCTGGCGCGAGAGGAACCCCTCCGGCATGGTGATCTCGCACCCCGAATGCCGTTTCGACGTGTGCAAGCTCTCCGACTACGTCGGCTCCACCGATTTCATCATCAAGACCATCGCGGCGAGTCCCCCGGGCACGCGCTGGCTGGTGGGCACCGAGTTGAACCTCGTCAACCGCATTGCCGAGCAGTACAAGTCCCAGGGCAAGCTGGTGCAGTTCATGGCGACCACCGTATGCATGTGCTCCACCATGGCGCGCATCGACCCCCAGCACTTCGCCTGGGCGCTGGAGAACCTGGTGGCGGGCAAGGTGGTCAACCAGATCAAGGTGCCACGGCACGAGGCCGCGCTCGCGCGCATCGCCATCGACCGCATGCTCGCGGTCTCCTGAGGAAATTGCCGGCCGCAGGCGCGGCAATTTCCTAATTCCAATTGGATGCTCTGC
>JBGQGU010000211.1:0-5900 GCA_041497655.1 Gammaproteobacteria bacterium | reverse complement strand
GTCGAGCTGTTCGGCACCTGGGAGTAGAACTTGGTGTACCAATCCGACTTGTGCGTTACGTCGAATTTGTCGATCTTCAGGTACTTGGCGCTGCTCGCTGCGTTGATCGTGACGAAGCCGATGCGATAGCGGTCGTCCATGGCGGAGAACACGCGGCCCCCGGCGGTCTTCATGGTCTGCATGCGGGTGTGGTAATAGGCGTACCAGTTCGCGAAATTGGTTATCTCCTGGGCGTAGGTGCACACCCCGGCCACGCAGTCGGTACGGTTGGGGCGGCCGCCATAGGTCGTGACCGAAGACACGATATCCGTGCGGACGAAGGTGCCATAGCGCATGTTCGTATGGGAGCCGTCGAGCTTGGCTTGGCAGAACGCCGGCGTGCCGCCCGACACCACCGCGTCCTGGTTCGCGAGCGTGCCCGTGGTGCAATACCGCACTGGCGCCGGGATCGTGAAGCTGCCCGTCGGCGTCGAGGACAATGTGCAGGTCGTCAGATTGATGTCGGAGCAATGCTCCCGCGGCAGGATGGTGTAGTAGTACGGCCCGCCGAAGCGCATCCTGATGAAGCGCGGCTCTCCGCTGCTGGTTTTTTCGGGCCATCCATAGGTGCCGTTACCAGGTTGGGAGACGTTGCTGTAACGGAACGACGCGAGCAGCGTTGGCGGGCTGCCGGCGTCGTAGCCGTTGCGCCGGCATTTGTCGTCGTCGGTCGGGGTGTCATTCGAGTTCTTGCAGAACACCGCCTCCGGGTACGCGGTCGTCAGGTTGAAGTTGACGGGTGCCGCGGCGTAAGGATTGTTGGGAATAGAGGTCCACGGCGAGCCATAGCTGGTCATTTGGCTTCCGGACGCATTCATCCCGGGACTGTAAGTAAGCTGGGGGTTGTAGTACATGGTATTGAATTGGGCCGCGAATGCCGGTGGGCCAACCATCCAATCGTTGGTGGGACTGTGCCTCACGTTGTCTTGCGTGGGGGATACGAGGTTCGTGCCCGAGTTCAGCCCGCAGGCGGTAGCGGTGTTACCCCCGCTCTGATACACGTAGGTCTTGCAGTTGTTGTCATTCACGTTATCCGGCATGTAATTCCAGCCCATGCTGCCCGAATCGTCCAGGATGAACATGAGGTTCGGCAGCACCGTAGTGCTCGAAGCAGTACCCAGCGGTACTGACGAAATGTCCGTCTGCGCCGCGCCGGCAGGCGGGGCGCCAAGCGCCGTGGCCAGGGCCAGAGTAGTGAATAGAGATCGTGCAGAGTAGTAGGGTTTCATAACCATGCTCTCCATAAATATTCAGCGTGCTTCACAGCGCGACCGCCACCATGGCCTGAATGTAGCTCACGGTGCTGCGCGGGCCCTGCGTGCGCACGGTGATGCGGTAATAAACCCGGGGGTCCTGCAAGTATCCGGGAGCGCCGACCGTAAAACTGTCGCCCGCGGCGGGCGGCGGAGGCGCCCCCGTGCCCGTGGGGTTGTCCAGCGCGCACTGGTTCCCCTGCGGGCACACGGCGGAGATGCCGTTGTACAAGGTGTCGGGGCAGTTGCACAAGCGGTGGATCTGGTACGAGATCGTGTTGCCGGCCGCATCGGTCCCCACGGTCACCGCGGTGTTCCAGGTACCGGCGTCGGTCCAAATCGGAGTGGCGTACCCCGAGTTGTATCCCTGGCCGGCGTTGCTCAACGACAGCGCCGCCCGGTTGGCGATCAGCCATTGATAGGCCTGCTCGATGCCGTTGTCCGAAGACTGCATCGTCCCCTGCTTGAAAGCGAGGTTGCCCGCGATCAGCGTGGCGGTGTCCACCGAGCGCATGATCGCGATGCCGGCGAGCGTCATCGCGACCAGCACGATCAGCGCGATGAAGAGCACCGCGCCACGCACCCGGGACGGCAGGGAGGCGCGCGCTCCGATGGTGGTTGCGCGTGACATTTAGTATGGCCTCCAGATCATGTTGCGCAGTGGAACCACGGTCTGGAACGCCTTGTAGCGGTAGTGACGCTCGTCGGGTGTCAATGTCCAGACCGGCCCGGTGGTGGTCGGCGGGTTCGCGGAATCCTCCCACAGCCGGATGGTCGCGGGACTCACCTCGTCCTTCTCGTACAGGCCGGAGCGCGCGACCACCGCGATGCGAATGGCCAGTACCGCCGCCCATTCGGCGCTGTTGACGGGCGTGGTCTCGTCGAAGACGTCGACCGTGCCGTCATTGGTGAGATCCTTCCCGTACTGCGCCTGGAGCTGGACGACGTTGTCGAAAATCGGGGTGGCCGCCGCTGCGCCAACCGCCTGCACCATCAACTGCCCGTTCTGGACCGAAAACACCTTATTGGTGGTGTTGCCGATGTTGTACACCTTGCCGTTCGTGGTGTAGGCCGTTCCCAGCCCGGCCGGGTTGTTGTAGCGCGTGTTCAGCGTGGCGCCGGTGTACGGGCTCACATAGGAGCCGGCCTGGAGGTTCAGCTTCGTGTTGTCACCGGTCGCCGGCGGTATCTGGTTGACCTGCGCCAGCGTGCACGGCTTGCCGGGCTCCGCGATGACCACGTTATCGCCCGGCTGGAAACCGTACAGTGCATTGACGATCTTGATGAAATCATCGGTTACGCTGAGGCTGCCTATCAGTACGTTCACGGGGGCGGGCAGCGCGTCGTTGTTCCCGTATGCCACCGCAATCGTGTCGGGGGCGCCGGCGACGCCCGGCGTGCTCCCGGCGCCCGGTGTGATGAAGGCCGGCACCAGGGTCGACGGAGCAAGCGCCGCCCCGGTCTGCTGGTCCCACCCCTGCAGGGCACAGCCCACGAGGTCGGGGGTGTTGAAGCCATAACCCCCCTGCCGCACCTCGCGCTCGATCGTGTACAAGGCAAGCGTGCCGCTGGTCTGCGCCTCGCCGCCGGAAGTCGTCGTGCGCTTCTGTCCCTCGAACACCGCGAACACCTGGAATATCGCCAGGCTGGCGATGATGCCGATCGCGGACGCGACCAGGAGCTCGACCAGGCTCAAGCCGCCGGACCGGCCGCGCTGCTGAGCAGTGATGTCGGGTATCTTGCGCATCGTTCAACCGTTGATGTAGGCCATCGTGATGTGGCGGTGCACGTCCGCGCCCCCCGGCAGCTGCCAGCGGACCGTCACCGTGACCGTCGTGCCCGCCACCGTAATGATCGGACGGTTCGCCGCGGCGGTGACGCCCGGCAGCGCGTTCTGGATGCTCGTCACCCAGCCATCGATCGCGGCGGGCGGCGCACCGGCGCCGCCGTAGGCGTAGCTACCGAGACTGGCGCGATTGACCCACATCTGCCCGATGATCTCGTTGGCGAAGAATGACGCGTCGCTGCGGTACTTGGCGTCCGACATATGCTTGATCGCCAGCGCCTGCATGCCGACGAGCGCGAGTATCCCGATCGAGAAGATGAGGATCCCGATCAGCGCCTCGAGCAGCGTGGCGCCCCGTTGCCCGGCGTTCGATTTCATGGTGATGGACATGGTCTTTTCCATTTGGCCGCTACCCTGTTACGTGCAGCCAGGTGGCACAGCTTGCGGGGCGGGGAGTGGGGGTATACAGGTGCGGGTATCGGTAGCAGGCACCTGCGGATCGCACAACCGGACGTTGCCTCCCGCCCTCACCAGGACGCACAGCTCCCGGCTGTCCGCGGCGGGGATCGAGGCCGAATCGATCTTGATCTCGGTGAGCGTTGCCGTGCCGTCGGCGTTCGTGGCAACGCTGCCGAAGCTGTTGAACGTGACCGTCTTGGCCCCGGCCGGCGTAATCGTAACGAGCGCGGCGGCGGACCCTTCACCCGCGAGCCGGGACTGGATGACTTCACCCGTGCCGGCGACGCGGGCGGTCCAGCCCGAAGACGCGTCCATCCGCATCTCGACATTGACGTTGCGGCGTATGGCCTCGCCGCGTGCGAGCTGCATCCCGTTCAGTACGGCTTCGCCTGCCGTGCGGATCTGTGTGTTCTGCATCCAAATGGCAAAGTTCGGCAACGCGATGAGGAGCATGATCGCCAGGATGACGATCACGATCATCAGCTCGATGAGGGTGAAACCGGCGCTGCTCTTCATGGCGCTCAGCAACTCCCGTCTTTGCGCCGCACCCAGCAAGCGGCGTTAGGCGCGCCGTTCCAGCCGGTGCCGAGTGTCGTCGTCGCGCGCACATTATTTTCATTCAGCGTGTAGACGAAGTTCGTCAAACCCTGGTTCGCGATGCCGGTCGCGGTGATCGTGTAGGTCTGCGACGGAGCGAGGCCCGGCGCGCACACGAAAGTGAAGTACTTCGAATTCGGGCCCGCTACGCCGCACCCGTTGAGCCCGGCGCCGTCGTAGCGGCGGTTGTCCTGGTAGAACTGCTCCATGCGCACGCGAAAGTCCGAGAGCCCGGTGAAGGCCTCGGTGATTTTCGCGCGCTGGGTGTAGTCGTTGTATGCCGGCAGCGCGATCGCTACCAGGACCCCGAGAATGACCATGACGATCAGCAGTTCGATCAGGGTGAATCCGCGTTGCTGCTTCATTGCTTGCTCCTTTCAGCGTGAGAGAAGATAGTGCGTCAAGCCCCTATCCGCTAGGGTCAACCGATGGGAGGCCGCCGACGGGCCACAAACGGCCGATGCCCGCGTTATTTTTGCACAGAGTCCGGCGCGACACGGGCAATAAGTCACAGACATTCCGCGTGACAAACACCGCACGAACGCGGTACTCAATGCGCGGCCTCGTAGCGGCGAGTTCACTGGAAGCTGTGTCAAAAAATCGCAGATGAAACCACAGGTGAAGTGCACACAGATAACAAAACCCAGTGCCGCAATTATTGAGCTTTTCGAAAGTGCTTGACACGAGCCAGGGCGAACTTGGGCATGAATTTCCACCACCCCGTCACCTTCGGTGCCACCCCTCCTTGAAAAGGAGGGGAGTATTAGTGGATTCCCCTACTGCCGGAGGGTGAGCCGGGGTTTCGAAGAATGTGCCTGCGCACATTCGAGCCGGCGAACGCCGGGAGCAGCGTGCTGGCAGTCGAGCCGAATTAGACTCAGTCCAGAATTGGGTTTAGAATGATTAGTCAAATGAAGCCAATGTCTTACACGCGCGATGCCCTCGTCGAGATGCTGCGCCATCACGACATCAATCCGACGCACCAGCGCATCGAAATCGCCCACGCCCTGTTCGCGCGCGGCGAGCACCTGTCGGCCGACCAGGTCCTGGCGATCGTCAACGATCGCCATTCCGAAACCTCGAAGGCAACGGTCTACAACACTCTCAACCTGTTTCTCGAGAAGAAACTGATCAGGGAAGTGATCGTGGATCCCAACAAGGTGTTCTACGATCCCAACACCGAGCCGCACCACCACATCTACAACGTCGACAACGGCGAGCTGACCGACATCGACGCCAGCCGGATCGAAGTGTCGGGCCTGCCGCAGCTGCCGGACGGAATGGTCACCGACGGCGTCGACATCATCGTGCGCGTGCGCTCGCGCTAGCCCGCGCGAATCGCGACTGGCACGGATTAGAGCGAGAAAAGGAAATCTCGCGTGGCGACGGGGGGGCGTGCGGGCTTAAGTACCCTCTAATCGATTGTGGCCCCCTTATTCCGGCGATGGTGGGGGATAAGAGAATTCGGACCTTGGAGTGTATTATGTAAGGAATTTGCCGGGCACCGGCCCGGCAAATTCCTTAGCTGGCGTAGCTCAGCTGGTAGAGCAACTGATTCGTAATCAGTAGGTCGGTGGTTCGAGTCCACTCGCCAGCACCAAAAAAGGTTGCCGTGCGGCAACCTTTTTTCATCTGGACCGGATGGACAAGATCAAGCGGACGCCACGGCCTTCCCCGACAATTCGAGCTTGATTGCATGGACCGCCCGGTCCAGGTCTTCCTCGTTGTTGAAGAAGGACATCGAAAGCCGCAGCGCGCCGTCCTTG
>JBGQGU010000210.1:0-5962 GCA_041497655.1 Gammaproteobacteria bacterium | reverse complement strand
TCACCTGCGGCACCACATCAGCCCGAACGGCTATTACCGCGGCAAGAAGGTCTTCAAGACCAAGGGCGAATAAGCGCTGGCCCGGCGTAAGCTTACGGCCGGCGTGCAGCGCGACCGCCATGACGCGCGCCGTGAAGGAGGGATGCGGATGCAGGTGAAGGTTGCCATCGATTGCATGGGTGGCGATCACGGCGCTCACGTGACGGTCCTTGCCGCTTTGAGCGTAGCGCGTGGCGATCCCGACGCGTCCTTCATCCTGGTGGGGATGCGAGATCCGATCGAGCGCGAGTTGAAGCGCCACGGCGCGGTGCCGGACGCGCGGGTGAGTATCCGGCATGCCAGCCAGGTCGTCGAGATGGACGAGGCGCCCGCCGCCGCGATGCGCGGCAAGAAGGACTCCTCGATGCGGGTCGCCGTGAACCTCGTGGAACAGGGCGAGGCCGCGGCCTGCGTCAGCGCCGGCAACACCGGGGCGTTGATGGCGATCTCGCGCTTCGTGCTGGGAATGCTGCCCGGCATAGACCGCCCCGCGATCGCCGCCAGCTTGCCCTCGTTGAAGGGCCATACCTACATCCTCGACCTCGGGGCCAATGTCAACTGCACCCCCGAGCACCTGCTGCAATTCGGGATCATGTGCTCGGTGTTGGTGAGCTCGGTCGAGGGCAAGCGGCGTCCCACGGTGGGACTGCTCAACATCGGGGCCGAAGACACCAAGGGCAACGACCAGGTCAAGCGCGCCGCGGAGCTGATGCGTGCGAGCGGCCTCAATTTCTACGGTTACGTCGAAGGCGACGACATCTACAAAGGCACCACCGACGTGGTGGTATGCGACGGCTTCGTCGGCAACGTGGCGCTGAAGACCTCCGAAGGTCTCGCTCAAATGCTGGCCACCTACCTGCGCCAGGAATTCAGCCGCAACGCCCTTTCCCGGTTCGCCGGGCTGGTGGCGCTGCCCGTGATCAACGCGTTCAAGAAGCGCGTCGACCACCGCCGCTACAATGGCGCGAGCCTGCTCGGGTTGCGCGGCATCGTGGTCAAGAGCCATGGCGCGGCCGACTCGTTCGCCTTCGAGTTCGCCATCCGCAGGGCGATCGAGGAGGCGCGCACCGGCGTGCTGGCGCACATCACCGAGCGCATGGCTGACATACACAAGAGCGCGGCGTGAACGGCACCTACTCCAGGATCGTGGGCACCGGCAGCTATTTGCCGGCAAAAGTCCTTACCAACCGCGATCTCGAGCTCGCGGTGGACACGACGGACGAGTGGATCTACACCCGCACCGGGATTCGCCAGCGCCACATCGCCGCCGACGGCGAGAAAACGAGCGATCTCGCGCTCGAGGCGAGCCGCGAAGCCTTGCGCGCGGGCGGCATCGCTGCCGCCGACCTCGACCTCATCGTGATGGCGACCACTACGCCCGACATGGTGTTCCCGAGCACGGCGTGCCTGCTTCAGGCCAAGCTTGGCGTCCGGAATTGCCCGGCGTTCGACTTGCAGGCAGTGTGCAGCGGCTTCGTCTACGGACTCTCCGCGGCTGACAGCTTCATACGCTCGGGGCAGTACCGCAACGCGCTGGTGGTGGGCGCCGAAATTTATTCACGCATCCTCGACTGGAGCGACCGTTCGACCTGCGTGCTGTTCGGTGACGGCGCTGGAGCCGTCGTGCTCAAGCGCGACAGCACCCCGGGCATACTGTCGAGCCACTTGCATGCGGACGGCTCCTATGCAAACCAGCTGTCGGTGCCGGGAACGGTGTGCGGCGGCAAAGTGAGCGGGCGGCCATTGTTGCAGATGGACGGGGCAGGGGTGTTCAGGTTCGCGGTCAAGGCACTCGACGACCTCGTCGAGGAGGCATTGGCGGCGAACCGGATGCAGAAATCGGATATCGACTGGCTGGTCCCGCACCAGGCCAATATCCGCATCATCCAGGCTTCGGCGAAGAAACTCGGCTTGAGCATGGAAAAAGTGGTGGTGACGGTGGACCGCCACGCGAACACCTCGGCCGCCTCCATTCCGCTTGCGCTGGACGAGGCGGCGCGCGACGGGCGCATTCGCGCCGGTCAACATGTGCTGCTGGAAGCCGTGGGTGGCGGCTTCACGTGGGGCGCAGTACTGGTGAAATGGTAGTCTCCGGTCACAGGCGAGAGATCACGAGTAATGAAATTCGCGTTCGTATTCCCGGGACAGGGATCGCAGTCGGCCGGCATGATGCAGCCCTTTGCCGATTCGAAAGCCGTGCGTGAAGTGTTCAGGGAAGCTTCCGACGCGCTCGGGCAGGACCTGTGGCAGCTTGCGGCGGAAGGACCGGCGGAAGAGCTCAACTCCACCGTCAATACGCAGCCGCTGATGCTGACGGCGGGCTACTCAGTGTACCGCGCGTGGCGCGATGCGGGCGGCGCCGAGCCGGCGGTGATGGCGGGCCACAGTTTGGGAGAGTACACCGCGCTGGTCGCTGCCGGCGCGCTTGCGTTTCGAGACGCGCTGCCGCTGGTGCGCTTCCGAGCGCAGGCGATGCAGGAAGCGGTGCCGATGGGGGAGGGTGCCATGGCCGCCATACTCGGACTGGAGGACGATGCAGTGCGCGCCGCATGTGGCGAGGCAGCGCAGGGGCAGATGGTCGAGCCGGTCAATTTCAACGCGCCGAGCCAGGTCGTCATCGCCGGCCACAGGGCCGCGGTCGAGCGCGGCGTCGCGGCAGCGAAGGCCAAAGGCGCCAAGCGGGCGGTGATGCTCCCCGTGAGCGCGCCCTTTCACTCTTCCTTGCTCAAGCCGGCGGCCGACAGACTCGCTTCCTATCTCGACAGCATCGAGATGAGCGCGCCGCGCATCCCGGTGGTCAACAACGTGGACGTCGCGGTGGAAAAGGAGCCGCAGCGCATCAAGCAGGCGCTGGCGCGCCAGGCGTCCAATCCGGTGCGCTGGGTGGAAGTCGTTCGCCGCATCGCGGGACTAGGCATCTCGCACGTTGCGGAATGCGGGCCGGGCAAGGTGCTGGCGGCACTGACCCGGCGCATAGACGGCGGCCTCCAGGGTTACGCCATTACCGACCCGCAATCGCTCAAACTGGCACTGCAGGCGTTCAAGTGACGACCCTCGACGGCAAGATTGCCCTCGTCACCGGCGCGTCGCGCGGCATCGGCCGCGCGATCGCGCTTGAGCTCGGCAGATGCGGCGCGGTTGTGGTGGGCACGTCGACCACTGCGCCCGGGGCGGATGGCATCGGGCAGCAACTGGCGGCGGCGGGCACCCAGGGCGCCGGCATTGCGCTCAACGTCAACGACGTCCGGCAAGTGGAATCGGCCATGGCGGACATTCAGAAACGGTTCGGGGACATCGCCATCCTCGTCAATAACGCCGGCGTCACCCGCGACAATCTGCTGGTGCGCATGAAGGACGAGGAGTGGGACGAGATCATGGCGACCGACCTGAAGTCGGTCTACCGGCTGTCCAAGCTGGTGCTGCGCTCCATGTTGAAGGCGCGCTACGGCCGTATCATCAACATTACCTCCGTAGTCGGCGTGACCGGCAACGCCGGGCAGACCAATTACGCCGCCGCGAAAGCCGGCATCATCGGCTTCTCCAAGTCGCTCGCGCGCGAAGTGGGCAGCCGCAATATCACCGTCAACTGCATCGCGCCGGGGTTCATCGATACCGACATGACGCGGGCGCTCTCCGAGGAGCAACGGGGCGCCCTGGTCCAGCAAATCCCGCTGGGCCGGCTGGGCCGGCCGGAGGATGTGGCCGCCGCCGCTGCATTTCTGGCTTCTCCCGCAGCGGATTATGTGACCGGCTGCACCCTGCATGTGAACGGCGGCATGTTCATGAACTAGGCATGCCGCCGTTCCCATTCCGGCCCGACTCGCTGCATCGAGTCGGGCGTTCGCCGGCTCGGACGTGCGCAGGCACGTCCTTCGAATTCCCGGCTCACCCCCCGACCCCTCTCCCGGGCTGCGGGCGAGGGGAGATTCGAGTCGCTCGCACTCCATCGCGAGCGATCTGGTTGATGGGCGGCCTGTATATGGAATAATGGCGCAGTTCCTTGAAAACCGGAAACTGTTTTGGCTGGCGAATCTGGTAAAATAGCGCCCTGATTCGAATCCGATCACCCCGGCCCGAGCCGGGATCTGGGGTCATATGCGAGCTGGTAAATCCTGTCGAGAAAAGGGGACCTGAATGGAGAATATCGAGCAACGCGTCAAGAAAATTGTCGCCGAGCAGCTGGGTGTCAACGAGGCGGACGTCAAGAACGAGTCTTCGTTTGTCAACGACCTCGGCGCGGATTCGCTCGACACCGTGGAGCTGGTGATGGCGCTCGAGGAGGAATTCGAGACCGAGATACCAGACGAGGAGGCGGAGAAGATCGCCACCGTCCAGCAGGCCGTCGACTACATCAAGGGCCACGCCAAGTCCTGAGTTCCATCCCGGTCCGGAGCGAATTTGTCCAGGCGCAGAGTCGTCGTCACCGGGCTCGGCATCATCTCCCCGGTCGGGAACGGGGTGCCTGAGGCCTGGAAAAACATTCTTGCCGGCACGTCGGGCATCACCCGCATCACCCGCTTCGACCCTTCCCCTTTCAGCTCGCAGATCGCCGGCGAGGTGAAGGGTTTCGACCCAGCGCAGCACGTCTCGGCGAAGGAGGCGCGCCGCTTCGACACCTTCATCCACTACGGCCTCGCAGCGGCGATCGAGGCGATCAAGGACGCCGGGCTTGATTTTGAACGCGAGCAGCGCGAGCAGGTCGGCGTGTGCATCGGCTCCGGCATCGGCGGGCTGCCGATGATTGAAGAGACGCACAAAACAATGCTGGCCAATGGCCCGCGCAAGATCTCCCCGTTCTTCATCCCAGGGTCGATCATCAACATGCTCGCGGGGCAGCTTTCCATTATGTACGGCCTCAAGGGCCCGAACCTGGCGCTGGTGACGGCGTGCACGACCGCCAACCACTGCATCGGCGATGCCGGCCGCCTGATCGAGTACGGCGATGCCGACGTGATGATCGCCGGCGGGTCGGAAGCGTGCGTATCACCGCTCGTGCTCGGCGGGTTCTGCGCGGCCCGCGCGCTGTCCTCGCGCAACGACGACCCGGCGGTCGCGAGCCGGCCCTGGGACAACGACCGCGACGGCTTCGTGCTGGGCGAGGGCGCTGGCATCCTCGCGCTCGAGGAATACGAGCACGCGAAGAAGCGTGGAGCCCGGATCTACTGCGAACTCGCCGGCTACGGCATGAGCGCTGACGCGCACCACATCACCGCACCGTGCGAGGACGGCGAGGGTGCAGTGCGGTGCATGGCCAATGCAATGAGGAACGCCGGCGTGAACCGCGAGCAAGTGGACTACATCAACGCTCACGGCACCTCGACCCCGCTCGGCGACGTCGCCGAAACGGTGGCCGTCAGGAATTGCTTTGGCGATCACGCCCGGAAGCTTGCCGTGAGTTCGACCAAGTCCATGACCGGTCACCTGCTGGGCGCGGCGGGCGGCGTCGAGGCGGTGTTCTCGACGCTGGCGGTGCACGAGCAGGTCGCGCCGCCGACGATCAATCTCGACAACCCCGATCCACAATGTGACCTCGATTATGTGCCGAACTCCGCGCGCAGGATGAAAATCGACGTAGCCATCTCGAATTCGTTCGGTTTCGGCGGCACCAACGGTAGTCTGGTCTTCCGCAAGATTTGAGCACTGCCCGCAGCCTAGGAGTTTGTCGGACTTAGGTCCGACAAACTCCTTATGCAAGACCGCCCGCACGATAACGGGAGTCCATGACAGTGAAAACCCCATTTCCAGCCTACGTGCGTGTCAAGCGAAGGCCAATCGGGGTCGTTACCCTGGGTTTCGTTCAAAATTCTCGGGCGGTTTTGCTGTTAGCAGCTTGTCGGACACCTAAGTCCGGCAGGCTGCTAAGTGCGTTTCCATGAAGCTGAGCCGGCGGACTGATCGCTTCCTGCGCGCGCTGCTTGGCGTT
>JBGQGU010000209.1:0-5986 GCA_041497655.1 Gammaproteobacteria bacterium | reverse complement strand
CCACCTGGTGCCGTTGGGAGAGTTCATCCCGCTGCGGCCGGTGCTGGCGTGGATCGTCGGCGTGCTCGCCATTCCGCTGCAGGACTTCTCGCGCGGCGCGGAGGAGCAGCGGCCGCTCGCGGTGGCGGGCCAGCGCGTGGCGGTCAACATCTGCTACGAGGACGCGTTCGGCGAGGAGATCATCCGTCAATTGCCGGAGGCGACCGTGCTGGTGAACGTGAGCAACGTCGCCTGGTTCGGCCGCTCGATCGCGCCGCGGCAGCACCTGCAGATCGCGCAGGCGCGCGCGCTGGAGACCGGCCGCGCCATGCTGCGCGCGACCAACACGGGCATCACCGCGGTGATCGGTCCGCGCGGCGAGGTGCTCGCCGCCGCACCCGAGTTCGAGATTGCGACCGTCACCTACCCGGTCCAGGGATACGGCGGCGCCACGCCCTACGTGCGCTGGGGGAACTACGCGGTACTCGCGCTGTGCCTCGCGCTGATCGCGGCGGCCGGCTGGCTCGGACACCCTGCGACGCGTTCCACCCCTTGATTAAAGCCTGTAAACTTCGAGGCTTAGAACCAGTCTCAAGAATAGCCACGGAATCACACGGAAAATATCCCGACCCGCTTAGAGCGCCTAACAAAACGAATGTCGAGCACCACCCCCACCCTGCGCCCGCGGAGGGCGGAGCAGGTTCCGTCGGCGTTGGCCGATGGATGCGACCCCGCAGCGGGATGCAGCGCCGCGATTGCCCGCGTGCTTATGTGCGCCTCCACGGTCGCATCCCCAAAATCGGGGCCCCTGCTCCACGTTTCGGCGCACCTCCCCCTGAAGGGGAGGGAAAATGTTTTTCGCGCTCAACGTGACGCATAGGTTCTCCTTCCCCCTCAGGGGGAAGGTTGGGATGGGGGTGGGGTTGGAGCGGTGTCATTCTGTCACGCACTCTTAGACGATTTCCGCCCCGATGCTGACCTTTCAGCAAATCATCCTGAAGCTCAACCAGTACTGGGATCGCCACGGCTGCGTGCTGCTGCAGCCGTACGACATGGAGATGGGCGCGGGCACTTTTCACACCGCGACTTTCCTGCGCGCGATCGGGCCGGAGCCGTGGAACGCGGCCTACGTGCAGCCCTCGCGCCGCCCCAAAGACGGCCGCTATGGGGAAAACCCGAACCGCCTGCAGCGCTATTATCAGTACCAAGTGGTGATGAAGCCCTCGCCCCCCGATTTCCAGGACATCTATCTCCGCTCGCTCCACGGCGAGCTCGGCATCGACCCGCGCAAGAACGACATCCGCTTCGTTGAAGACGACTGGGACTCACCCACGCTCGGCGCGTCGGGCCTGGGCTGGGAGGTGTGGCTGAACGGCATGGAGATCACCCAATTCACCTACTTCCAGCAGGTCGGCGGCCTCGATTGCAAGCCGGTGCTGGGCGAGCTCACCTACGGCCTCGAGCGACTGGCGATGTACCTGCAGGGCAAGGACAGCGTGTTCGATCTCGTGTGGGTGGACGGCGTCACCTACGGCGACGTCTATCACCAGAATGAAGTGGAGCAGTCGCGCTACAACTTCGAGCTTGCCGACACCGGGATGCTGTTTCAGCACTTCGGCCAGTTCGAGTCGGAAGCAAAGCGTCTGATGGAAGCGCAGTGCGTGCTGCCCGCCTACGAGATGGTGCTCAAGTGCTCACATGCTTTCAACCTGCTCGACGCACGCGGCGCCATCTCGGTCACCGAGCGCGCCGCCTACATCGGACGGGTGCGCAACCTTGCGCGGTCAGTCGCGCAGTCGTACTACCAATCGCGCGAGAAGCTCGGCTTCCCCATGCTGAAGCAGCCACCAACAACCAGGAAGAAAGCGGCCACCTGAGCAATGGCGAAGCTATCCGCCTCCAAGCCTGCATCCGAGACCCTGCTCGTCGAGCTGCTGACCGAGGAGCTGCCGCCGAAGGCGCTGCAGCGCCTCTCGAATGCGTTGTGCAAGGCTTTGACGGACGATCTTCGTCAGGATGATTTGCTGGCGGGGCAAATTGTAATCAAAGCGTATGCGACGCCTCGACGTCTCGCCGTCTCGATCTCCGGCGTTCTGGCAAAGGCGCCGGACAAGCCAATCGAGATTCCGGGTCCGTCGGTCAAGATCGGCCTGGACGCCGATGGAAAGCCGACCCAGGCGCTCGTGGGTTTTTCGAAGAAGAACGGCGTCTCGGTCAACGACCTGGTTCAGATCGACACGCCAAAGGGAAAAGTCTTCGCGTGCCGCGTCGTATCCTCAGGCAAGCATCTTGAGACCCATCTCGCGCTCAAGGTCGAGGAAGCGCTGAAGCGCCTTCCCGTTCCGAAATTGATGCGGTGGGGCTCGGGCGAGGCGCAGTTCGTGCGGCCCGTGCATGGACTCGTCATGCTCCATGGGTCACGCATCGTGCCGGGTAACGTGATGGGAGCGGAAAGCTCCAATAAGACCCTGGGCCACCGCTTCCTGTCTGGCGGCGCAATCGTGCTCAAGCATGCCGACGATTATGAGCGCGCGCTGCGCGACGCGGGAAAGGTGATAGTTGACTTCGCCGGACGCCGGACCGAAATCGCGAAGCAACTTGAAATGATCGCCGGCGGCGCAATGCTGGTTGCAAACGATGCTCTGCTGGACGAAATAGCCGCGCTGGTGGAAAGCCCCGCCGTCCACGCCGGAGAGTTCGACGCCGGCTTCCTTGCGCTGCCGGAAGAATGCCTTGTCTTGTCCATGCAGCAGCATCAGAAATACGTGCCGCTGCGCGACCGGGAAACGGGAAAACTTCTCCCCCGTTTCCTTTTCGTATCCAATCTCGAAACTAAACAACCGCGAGAAATCATCCACGGCAATGAACGCGTGCTGCGGGCACGCCTCGCGGACGCGAAGTTTTTCTACGACCAGGACCGCAAGACACGGCTGGAGGCACGCGTTCCGCGCCTGGCCGGCGTCGTCCATCACAACAAGCTCGGCAGCCAGCTCGAGCGCGTCGAGCGCATCCAGCTGCTGGCCGGCAAGATTGCGCACGAAATCGGCGCCGACCCCCTGCTCACCGGGCGCGCCGCCTGGCTCTCGAAGGCCGATCTGCTGACCGAGATGGTCGGCGAGTTTCCCGAGCTGCAAGGGACGATGGGTCGGTACTACGCGGTCAACGATGGCGAGCCGAAGGCGGTCGCCGATGCGATCGAGGCGCATTACCGGCCGCGGTTCGCGGGCGACGCCATTCCCAACGACCCCGTCAGCGTGGCGGTCGCGCTCGCCGACAAGCTCGACGCGCTGTGCGGCCTGTTTGGCATCGGACAGGCTCCGACGGGCGACAAGGACCCGTTCGGACTGCGTCGCGCCGCTCTCGGGGTCATCCGCATCCTGGTCGAACGCCGTCTTGCGCTCTCGCTGCGGGATCTGGTCGGCGCGGCACTCAAGCAATACCACGGACGGGTGAGTGATGCGCATGCGGACCTTGAATCGTTCATCTACGACCGTCTTTCGGGCTACCTGGGGGATGCGGGATACACGACGCTGGAGGTCGATTCGGTGGTCAGCCTGCGGCCGGAAAGGATCCATCTTGCGCCGCGCCAACTGGAGGCGGTCCACGCCTTCAACAAGCTGCCCGAAGCGGAAAGTCTCGTGGCCGCCAACAAGCGCGTGGCAAACATACTCAAGCAGGCCGCAGCCAAGGGGGAGTCCTTCACCAGCGCCGAATCGGCCAAGCTGAAAGAGCCCGCGGAGCGCGAGCTCTACTCGGCCCTTGCGATAACGGCCAGCAATGCGAAGGGTCTGTATGAGCGCGGCGATTTCACCGGATTTCTCAAGACTTTTGCCGCCCTGAAAGGGCCGGTTGATGCCTTCTTCGACACCGTGATGGTCATGGCCGAGGATCGCGAGTTGCGGCAGAACCGGCTGGCGCTTCTCGCCGAACTTCGCAACGAGATGAACCGTGTCGCGGACATCGCCAAGCTCGCCGCCTGACAGCCGTGAATCGTGATTCGTGAATTGTGAATCGAGACACAACGCATGCCACCCGCCGCCCCTGACGAATCACGAATCACGAATCACGAATCACCATGAAATTGGTCATATTGGACCGCGACGGCGTCATCAATTACGACAGCCTGTCCTACATCAAGAGCCCGGACGAGTGGAAGCCGATCCCCCGCAGCCTGGACGCGATCGCGCGGCTCACCCAGGCGGACTATCGCGTGCTGGTGGCGACCAACCAGTCCGGCGTCGGGCGCGGGCTGTTCGAGATGGCGACGTTGAACGCCATCCACGACAAGATGCACCGCGCGGTCGGCCAGGCGGGCGGGCGCATCGACGCGGTGTTCTACTGCCCGCACGCCATGGAAGCGAACTGCGGCTGCCGCAAGCCCAAGCCCGGACTGCTCGAGGACATCGGCCGGCGCTTCAACACCAGCCTGAAGGACGTGCCGTGCATCGGCGATGCGCTACGTGACCTGCAAGCGGCGGTGGCAGTCGGCGCGCTGCCGATCCTGGTGCTCACCGGTAAGGGCGCGCAGACGCAGCGCGAGGGGGGACTGCCCCCGAACACCCGGGTCTACGCCGATCTAGCCGATGCCGTACGATCGTTCATTAAATGATCGCCTTCCTGCGGTCGTCGCTGTTCGCGCTGTTCCAGCTCATCACCATGCCCGTTTTCGCCATCCTCGGGCTGCTGCTCTTTCCGCTTCCGCTGGCCGCCCGCTATCGCTTCATCACCACCTGGTCGCGCCTGATGCTGGCCGGCGCGGAAGAGATCTGTGGCATCCGCTACCGCGTGCTCGGCGCGGAAAACCTGCCGCCACCGCCGTTCATCGTGCTCTCCAAGCACCAGTCGGCGTGGGAAACGCTTGCCTTTCAGGTCATCTTCCCGCCGCAGGTCTGGGTGGTGAAGCGCGAGCTGCTGTGGATCCCCTTCTTCGGCTGGGGCCTGGCGATGCTCTCGCCCATCGCCATCGACCGCGCGGCCGGCCCGCGCGCGCTCAAGCAGCTGCTCGAGCAGGGGCGGGAGCGCCTGGCGCACCGCTACTGCATCGTGATTTTTCCGGAAGGCACGCGCGTCGCGCCCGGCAGCCGCGGCAAGTATCAGGTCGGCGGCGCCTGGCTCGCGGTCAAGACGGCCACGCCGGTGGTGCCGGTCGCGCATAACGCCGGCGAGCTGTGGCGCCGGCGCGCGTTCGTCAAGCACCCCGGGGTGGTGACGGTGAGCATCGGCGCGCCGATCGACACCCGGAGCCTCACGCCCGACGAGCTCATCCGCAGAGTGGAGGACTGGATCGAGCGCGAGATGCAGCGCATCAGCAAGCAGTCTGTGGGACCCCATGACCCCACAGACTGCTTATAACAATACAGAATCGAAACCACCTAGCAGCCTGTCGGACTTAGGTGTCGGACAGGCTGCTCACAGCAAAACCGCCTGCGGATTTCAAATGAAACCTCGGATCGCGACCCTTATTGGCCTCCAAAGGGCGGACGAGTAGGCTCGAAATAAGGTTTTCATTGCTTTTTGCCTCGATTTTCGTGCAGGCGGTTTTGCATAAGGAGTTTGTCGGAGCAAAGTCCGACAAACTCCTAGCCCGTTGCATCAGCTTTGCAGCAGGAATGGATGAGAGCACAATTTTCTTGCCGCCGGAAGATTTTTCCCGCATTCTGCGTGCAACGAGGCTTTTCGCAATCCTCCCCCCGCCGACCATGCGCCCCCTGCTTTCGCTGATTGCTCTCGCCGTGCTGCTTGCGGGATGTGGTTACAAGGCGCCGCTTTACCTGCCCAAGCCGAAGCCCGGCGCGCAAAGCACGGCGCCGAAGCCCCCCGCGGGGCAGGATGACAAGAAATCCACCGGTGACCCGACAAGACAGAGCCCAGATCCCGGAACTTTGAACCCGGAACGCGGAACTGAATCTCAGTGAACCCCTTCGATTACCGTAACGGTGAGCTGCACGCGGAGGCGGTGCCGCTCGCGCAGATTGCGGAGCGCTATGGCACGCCGTGCTACGTTTAT
>JBGQGU010000208.1:0-5986 GCA_041497655.1 Gammaproteobacteria bacterium | reverse complement strand
CTGAACGAGATCAACCTGCCGGCGATGCAGGCGGGTTCCTCGATCATGCCGGGCAAGGTAAACCCGGTGATCCCGGAAGTGGTCAACCAGATCGCGTTCGAGGTGATCGGCAACGACGTGACGGTGTCGTTCGCCGCCGAAGCGGGCCAGCTGCAGTTGAACGCCTTCGAGCCCGTCATCGCCCACAGCCTGTTCAAGAGCATCATGCATCTCCGAAACGGCTGCGACACCCTGCGTGCCCGCTGCGTGACCGGCATCAGCGCCAATCGCGAGCACCTGCGCCGCACGGTGGAGAATTCGATCGGCATCGTGACCGCCCTCAATCCGTACATCGGTTACGCCAATGCGACGCAGGTGGCGCAGGAAGCGCATGCGACGGGCAGGAGCGTCTACGCGCTGGTGCTGGAAAAGCGGTTGCTCACGCGGGAGCAGCTGGACGAGATCCTGCGGCCCGAGGCGCTGACCCGGCCGCGTTACGTGCCGCCAGCAAAGCAGGGATGAGGGATAAGGGCGGACGGGCAAATCTCAAGCACCAAGCTCCAAATCCCAAACAAATCCCAACTCCCAAACTCCAAATCTCCAACGTTTGGAATTTGGTGCTTCGCAGTTTGGTGCTTGTTTGTGATTTGGTGCTTGGAAATTGGTGCTTAGTGGATGAAACGGCGGGAGTCGAATCACGCTGCTTCAAAGAATTCCTCGATGATGCGCGCCAGCCGCTCCGGCTGGTCGTGATGCATCATGTGGCCGGCGTCGTCGAGCTCGATCTCGCGGCGGTCGCGAAAGGCGCCCTTGCGCTCGGCCAGCTCCTCCGGCGTGTACTTCATGCGGGAGGGAATGTCCGACTGCTTTCCTGATACCAGCAGCACGGGTGCGCTGATCCGCCGCCAGCACGCGATTGCTTCCTCGACCCGGAACAGGTACGGATTGACGAGCTTATGCCGCGGATCGCTCGCCAGCACGACGTCTCCATTGTCGAGCCGCTTCGCCCAGTGCCGCGCGAGGAACGCGGCCCGCTCCTCCGACAGCCTGGGATTTTTTCTCCGGAGCCGGGCGGCAACTTCTTCGAAAGAGCGGTACGGCTTGAAGCCCGGTGCGTCCTTCAACTGGCCCAGCCAATGCCCGTAGCGCGCGGGCGCCTGGTCCGGCGGGTGCCGCGTCAGCCCCAGGCCTTCGAGCGATACCAGGCGCGCGACGCGGTCCGGGCGGATACCGGCATAGACCGAGCCGATGACGCCGCCCATGCTGTGGCCGACGAGGCGTACCGGCTCACTCGGCTGATAGTGGTCGAGGAGCACTTCCAGGTCGGCATAGTAGTCGGGGAACCAGTAGCTCTCGCGCGACCACTCGGAGAGGCCGAAACCGCGCCAATCGGGGGCGATCGCGCACCACTCGCGCGCGAAACCGTCCACCAGGAACTGGAATGATGCGGAAACATCCATCCAGCCGTGCAGCAGGAATATCCGCGGCCCATCGGGAGGCCCCCATGTACGGATGTGATATCGCAGGCCGCGGATATCATGAAAATGCGATTGACTCGGTTTCATCAATACGTTGTCCAATCTACGGAGAATCACGAATGGTAAATGGTGACACAGAATGCGGGAAGCGGCAGACGCGAAACGTCAAACCCCGTTTGTTATGATTCGGACACCGCGCCGGATCCTGTCTCAACCAGATATCGATGCTCATCCTTGCCAAGGCGGCTTTCGCCATACTCGCTCGCCCGCCGCGCGCCGCGGCGGTGTTCGCCTTGTTCGCCGCGCTCTCGGGCGTTGCGCTGCAGTCCCCCGCGGCGGAGCGCTACGAGCACGGGCTGCTGTGGCGTATCGAGGGAGCCCATGCGCCGGCGAGTCACGTCTTCGGGACCGTGCATCTCGCCGACCCGCGGGTGACCAGCCTGCCGCCCGCAGTGGCGCGGGAGCTCGATCAGGCGCGCAGCCTCACGCTCGAGGCGGGACTCGATCCGGCCAGCGTTCTCGTGCTCGCCGGCCGCATGGTATTCGACGATGGCCGCGACCTGCCGGGGGTGGCGGGCGCCGAGCTTTTCGACCGTGCGGCCAGGCTGACCGCGGGACTGGGGCTGCCCGAGCCGATGCTGCGGCTATTCAGGCCGTGGGCGGTCGCCATGTTGCTGAGCGTTCCGCCGCAGGACCCCTCGAGCGTGCTCGACCTCGTGCTGGCGCGCCTCGCGGCGGAGCAGGGCAAGCCGGTTCACGAGCTGGAGAGCATGGACGAGCAGATTTCCGTCTTCGAGGGGATGTCCCAGGAGGACCAGGTGGCGCTGCTCAAGCAGACAGTGGACGAGTACGAACGCATGCCGCGCCAGATCGGGCGCGTGGTCGATGCCTATCTTGCGCGCGATCTTGCCGGCCTCTGGCGCATCAGCCAGGAGAGCGTCGGCACAGGAGCGGAGGAGCGGCGGTTGAACGAGGTCTTCACACGCCGCCTGGTGCATGAGCGAAATGTCCGCATGGCCGAGCGAGCGGAGCCGCGGCTGAGGGAAGGGGGCGCTTTCATCGCCGTGGGGGCGCTGCACCTGTACGGCAGCGGCGGCGTGCTGTCGCTGCTGGAACGGCGGGGCTGGCGCGTCACGCGTGTCTATTAATCAGCCACGGAAACACACGGAAACACACGGAAATTTAGAGTTGTTTGAAACGTAATCTGGCCGGAAGGGCGTCTGGATCGTATCGCTGCATCGTAACTTCCTGATGCGACGGCCTGCGTCGCATCGTTATGGCGCCGGCTTGGAATTGTTGCGATGGTGGTGAAAATCCATTAAAAATTGGATTGGCACGGCGTAAAATATGGTGATGCCGGCGCCATCGTTCGTTCATCTGCGATTGCACAGCGAGTACTCGATCGTGGATGGCATCGTCCGCCTCGATGAGGCGGTCGAGGCGGCCGCGGATGACGGCATGCCGGCGTTGGCGCTGACCGACCTTGCCAACGTTTTCGGCATGGTCAAGTTCTACCAGGCAGCGCGCGCGGCGGGTATCAAGCCCGTCATCGGCTGCGACGTCTGGCTCGAAAACGAGTCCGACCGCGACAAGCCCTACCGCATGCTGCTGCTTTGCCAGTCGCGGGCCGGCTACCTGCGGCTGTCCGAGCTGTTGACCCGCGCCTACCGGGCGAACCAGTACCGCGGTCGCGCCGAGCTGAAGAAGGGCTGGTTCGGGGAAACCGGGAGTGAGGGCCTGATCGCGCTGTCCGGCGCGCATCACGGCGACATCGGTCAGGCGCTGCTGGCGGACAACCCGAAGCAGGCGCAGCGGCTCGCCCGTGAATGGCACGAGCTCTTCCCGGACCGCTTCTACGTCGAGTTGCAGCGGCTGGGCAAGGGCGCCACCGTGCTGGGCGCGGCGAGCGTACCGGTCGAGAACACCGTACAGCGCGCGCTCGGGCTCGCTTCGGCCCTGAAGCTGCCGGTCGTGGCGACGCACCCGGTGCAGTTCGTGAAGCGCAACGATTTCCGCGCCCACGAGGCGCGCGTGTGCATTGCACAAGGCTACACGCTGTCCGACCAGCGCCGGCCGCGTCTCTTCAGCCAGGAGCAGTACTTCAAGTCGCAGGCCGAAATGGCGCAGGCGTTCCGCGACGTGCCGCAGGCGCTCGCCAACAGCGTGGAGATCGCGAGGCGCTGCAACCTGGAGATCGAGCTTGGCAAGAACCGGCTGCCGCAGTTCCAGACCCCGGGGAACGTCGGTCTCGACGGTTACCTGCGCAGCCGCGCGGCGGAGGGGCTGGCGGAGCGGCTGCCGCAGCTTTATCCGGACGCGGCGTCGTGCGCCCGGAACACGCCGCGCTACCGCGAGCGGCTCGATTTCGAGATTCGCACCATCCAGCAGATGGGCTTCTCCGGCTATTTCCTGATCGTCGCCGACTTCATCAATTGGGCGAAGAAGAACGGCGTGCCGGTGGGGCCGGGGCGCGGCTCGGGGGCCGGATCCCTCGTCGCCTATTCGCTCGGCATCACCGATCTCGATCCCTTGCGCTACGACCTGCTGTTCGAGCGCTTCCTCAATCCGGAGCGCGTCTCGATGCCCGACTTCGACATCGATTTCTGCCAGGACGGGCGCGACCGGGTGATCGAGTACGTGAAGAGCCGTTACGGGGCCGACTGCGTCTCGCAGATCGTCACCTTTGGCACCATGGCGGCGCGGGCGGTGGTGCGGGACGTGGGCAGGGTGCTCGACCTCTCCTACACCTTCTGCGACCAGCTCGCGAAGCTGATCCCGTTCCAGCCCGGCCGCCATCTCACGCTGGCCGACGCCCGCGAAATCGAGCCGCAGCTGAAGGAGCGCGAGCAGAAGGAGGAGGAGGTGCGGGAACTGCTGGCGCTCGCCGAGCAGCTGGAGGGCCTCACGCGCAACGTCGGCATGCACGCGGGCGGCGTGTTGATCGCGCCGGGCAAGCTCACGGATTTCTGCCCGCTCTACGCGGCGGACGGCTCGGACAGCATGGTCTCCCAGTTCGACATGAAGGACGTCGAGGCGGTGGGGCTGGTCAAGTTCGACTTTCTCGGACTCACCACGCTTACGATTCTCGACTGGACGCTGCGATACATCAGGAATGAGGATCCAGGATCGAGGATCGAGGAAAAAGGTGAGCCATCCGCTCAATCCTCAATCCTCAATCCTCAATCCTTGAATCTGGAAACCCTCCCGCTGGATGACGCGGCGACCTACCGGTTATTCGCGGCCGCCGATACGACCGGCGTGTTCCAGTTTGAGTCGCGCGGCATGCGCGATCTGCTCACGCGCGCCAAGCCGGACCGGTTCGAGGACATCGTCGCACTGGTCGCGCTTTACCGGCCGGGGCCGATGGAGCTGATTCCGGAGTTCGTGCGCCGCAAGCAGGGCGGCCGCGTCAATTACCCGGACCCGCGGGTGGAGCCGATACTCAAGCCGACCTACGGCATCATGGTGTATCAGGAGCAGGTGATGCAGATCGCGCAGATCATCGGCGGCTACACGCTGGGCAGCGCCGACCTGCTGCGGCGCGCGATGGGCAAGAAACTGCCCGAGGAGATGGCCCAGCACCGCAGCAGTTTCGTCAGGGGCGCGGCTAAGAATGGCATCAGCGAGCGCCGGGCGAACGAGCTGTTCGACCTGATGGAGAAGTTCGCGGGGTACGGTTTTAACAAATCTCATGCGGCCGCCTACGCCCTGGTTGCGTACCAGACCGCCTATATGAAGGCCCACCATGCCGCGGCTTTCATCGCCGCCAACATGTCGGCGGTGATGAACGACACCGACAAGGTGGAATTGTTCGCCGAGGACGCGCGCGCCCACGGCATCGAGCTGCGGGTCCCCGATGTCAACCGGTCGAATTACCGCTTCGAGCCAGTGGACGGCAAGACCATTCGCTACGGGCTGGGCGCGATCAAGGGCACGGGCGAGGCGGCGATCGCCTCCATCGTCGAGGCGCGCAAGCAGGGGCCGTTCACGGACCTGTTCGACTTCTGCCATCGCGTGGACAAGCGCTTGGTCAACCGGCGCGTGGTGGAGTCGCTGACCCGCGCCGGCGCCTTTGATTCCCTGAACGACCACCGCGCGAGCCTGCTCGCCAGCGTCGGGGTGGCGCTGGGGAGCGCGGAGCAGGCGAGCCGCGCCGCTCACCAGGTGAGCCTCTTCGGGGACCTCGCGGGGGGCGCGCAGCAGGTGGCATTGGTCGACGCGCCGCACTGGAGCGAAAAGGAGCGTTTGCAGAACGAGAAGGCGGCGCTCGGGTTCTACTTCAGCGGGCACCTTTTCAACATCTATCGCGACGAGGTGCGCCGCTTCGTCCGCACGCGCCTCGCCGACCTCGGGGCCTCGGGAAACGGCGACTACGCGGGCCGCGCGAGCTGGGTCGCGGGCGTCGTGCTGGGCACGCGGGTGCAGACCACTGCGAGCGGCCGCATGGGCGTGATCCAGCTCGCGGACGACTCCGGGCGCTTCGAGATCGTGGCGTTCCGCGAGGTGTTCGAGAAGTACCGCCAGAAATT
>JBGQGU010000207.1:0-5992 GCA_041497655.1 Gammaproteobacteria bacterium | reverse complement strand
GCCAGGATTTACCCTGTTCGCGCCCTACCAAAGCAAATCCACGACCGCCTATCTGATCGACCTTGATGGTACGGTCGTTCATACGTGGCAGATGCCTTATCCCGCCCAGTACGGCTGCCTGACGGAGCGGGGCACGCTTTTTTACAACGGCAAGACCCCAAGCGGACCAGACAATTTTATCTCCGACAAACCCTACAAGATAGGCGCCGTCCTGGAGGTGGATTGGAACGGGCGTGTGTTATGGGAGGTACGGCATCCCGATCATCATCACGACGGCATACGTCTTCGAAACGGCAATGTGCTGCTTCTCTGCCTCACTAAGCTCCCGCGTGAATTGGCTTCGAAAGTCAAAGGTGGAATGGCAGGTACCGAGCATAATGGCGAAATGTATGGAGACTATCTGGTCGAGATGACGACGGATGGGCGACCTGTCTGGGAATACTGCATCTGGGAACATTTCGATCCCGAAACAGATCGGATCACGGCGATCCAAGAGCCGCGCGATGCCTGGACAAATGGAAACGGACTGGCCGAATTGCCGAATGGCGACATTGTCGTGAGCTTTCGGACCATCTCCACGATCATCGTTGTCGAGCGAAAGACTGGCACGATTATCTGGAAACTCGGCGCGCCTCCTCTATGCGGTCAGCACGCTCCCACGCCGCTGGCCAATGGCAACCTGCTCATCTTCGACAATGGACCGCACCGGCTTGATCATCCGATACCGTTTTCGCGCGTCATCGAGGTGGAGCCGGCGACGAAGAAGATTGTTTGGGAATATAGGGAAAAGCGGGAAAGTGACTTCTTCAGTCCTAGGATTTCAAATGCACAGCGATTGCCAAACGGAAATACCTTGATTTGCGAGGGGGATTTCGGACGCCTGTTTGAGGTCACCGTGGCTGGAGACATCGTCTGGGAATATGTAAACCCGTATTTTGGAGGGCCTCCGATGGCCCAAAACAACCGGATATTCCGCGCCTATCGATACAGCGCGGAAGAAATCGCTAGAGCAAAAACGACAGGACGCGCTCTGTGAGAATGCATCGGGGACTTCCGCTCCGGGTCAAAACCGGTAAGGCTCAGACTGAGTAAATGTTTTCCGGTCTGCCCCCGATAGCTGACATGCGTCGGCGGCTCTAACCGAACTTCGCCGATTCGGATGCTGCCGCAAGATTTTTGCTTGCGTAAGTCATTGATCTGGCGAGAGCGGGCGGTGGCAAGCTGGGCGGAAAGCGCTGTAGTGAAGACCAAGGCTATTTTCAACGAAGATTTTCTTCGGTTAATTGTTGGCCACCATGTTTTTGCGGCCGACGATTCGCCGGAAGGACGGCAAGGAGCACCGCTACTGGAGCCTTGTCGAGAACAAGCGTGTGAGCGGCGGGCGTGTCGTGCAACGGCATGTGCTGTATCTGGGGGAGATCAACTCTTCGCAGCAACTGGCGTGGCGCAAGTCGATCGAGGTGTTGGAAGACGGCGGTCTCCGCGGCGGTGGCGATCGACCGCGGACCTTGGCACTGTTTCCGGACGATTGCTGCGAAGGGGTGCTGCCGGAGGCGTCGGTCGTGCGGCTCAAGCTGTCGCAGTTGCGGCTGAGCCGGCCTCGACAATGGGGTGCGTGCTGGTTGGCGCTCAAGTTGTGGGAAGAGCTTCGGCTTGATCGGTTTTGGGCCGAACGGCTTGCTGCCAGCCGCAAGGGCACGCGCTGGGATCAGGTGCTGTTGGTGCTGGTGGCGTACCGGTTGATCGCGCCGGGAGCGGAGTGGCGATTGCATCGGGAATGGTACGGGCGCAGCGCCTTGGCGGACTTGCTCGGAGCCGACGCCGGGCTGGCGGACAGTCACAAGCTCTACCGCTGCCACGACCAGCTGCTGGCGCACAAGCAGGCGGTGTTCGATCATCTGGTGGGGCGCTGGCGGGATCTGTTCAACGCCTCGTTCGACGTGCTGCTGTACGATTTGACCAGCACCTACTTCGAGGCCGAGCCACCGTTCCCTGATGAGGACAAGCGTCGCTTCGGCTACTCGCGCGACCACCGACCGGACTGCGTGCAGGTCGTCATTGCGCTGGTGGTGACGCCGGAGGGACTGCCGCTGGCCTACGAGGTTCTGGCCGGCAATACCGCTGATAGCACCACGCTGCGCGACGTTCTCGACCGCATCGAGCGGCAATACGGCAAGGCGCGGCGCACCTGGGTGATGGACCGGGGCATCCCGACCGAAGCCGTGCTCGAGCTGATGCGGCAAGCCGATCCGCCGGTCTGCTATCTGGTCGGCACGCCCAAGGGGCGCTTGAGCCGCCTGGAGCAGGAACTGCTTACAAGGCCGTGGCAGGAGGCCCGGCCGGGCGTGCAGGTGAAGCTTCTGCCCCAGGACGAGGAACTCTATGTGTTCGCCGAGAGCAAGGATCGCGTCGCCAAGGAACATTCGATGCGCCGGCGGCAGCTCAAGTGGCTGTGGGCGCGGCTCAAGCAGCTTTCAGCGATGCGCCTCAGACGCGAAGAGCTGCTCATGAAGCTCGGCGCGGCGCGCCAGAAAGCCCCAACAGCATGGCGTCTGGTCGAGATCGAAGTGGACCCACGCAGCGCTGCCTTCACCTATCGTCTCGACCGCAACAAGCTGCGCCTGGCTCGCCGGCGCGAAGGCCGCTATCTGTTGCGCACCAATCTCACTGAGCACGATCCCGCCAAGCTTTGGGCCTATTATCTACAGCTCGTGGCGGTGGAAGAAGCGTTCAAGAACCTCAAAGGCGATCTCGCCATTCGTCCGATCTTCCACCAGGATGAAGCGCGGATCGAGGCGCACATCTTCATCGCCTTCCTCGCCTATTGCTTGCACGTCACTCTCAAGCGCCGCCTGCATGCCCTGGCGCCGGGATTGACGCCACGAAGCGTGATCGAGAAGTTCGCCGCCATGCAGATGATCGATGTGCACGTTCCGACCACCGATGGACGTGAACTCATGCTCACGCGCTATACCCAGCCAGAGCCAGAACTCAGCTTGCTCCTGGACAAACTCAAGCTCGATCTCCCCGCTCAGCCGCCACCCAAAATCAGCGTCGCCGCGGACCATTCAGCAAGCCCCATGTAGTGCAGACCTTTCGAGGTGCGCCCATGATAAATCAATCACTTAGATCCTTCATACCCCTCGAATCGGCGAACTTCGGCTAGCAGGGAACTGGGCTAAATGAGGGTGCCGCCTCCGCATCGGCATCGACCAAAGGGTTTTTGGTTGGAAGCATTTGCTGGGCCCAGGCCGTCGAATTGTCCGCGGATGCGCACATCGCTTCATTGCTAAATCGCGGTTGCCGTGTCCGGCGCCCGCATGAAAGCCGTCACAGTTCCAGCCTCCGCGGCAAAATCCATTTCGCTGCAACCAAGGCGGCTACACCGATCCACGTACCCACAACATCGACGAGAAAATCGCTCAGCCGCGCATGACGTCCAGGCACCCAGAGCTGCACAATTTCGATCAAGCCGCAGAACAGCACGAGGCCCGCCGTCACCACCGGCAGCCGGTCGCGATATCCGATCGCAATCACAAACCCCGTTGCAAGGTAGATCGCCAAATGTTCCATGTTATGCGGGATGCCGGTTGTCGGTCGGTCCGACGCTGGAACGACGGATAGCACCACAATTGCCAAGGCCAACATCCAACCAACAGCCCTAAAAACCGTTTGCATCCGCAATGGCCTTTCAACGGGATCGCCCAACACAGTTTTCCGTCAGCCGGTGTTCCCAGGCGAGCGCATGGGCGACGATGGTATCGAGGTCATTCCATTCGGGCTCCCAGCCAAGCAGCTCACGGATGCGGGTGGCCTCCGCCACGAGCGATGCCGGGTCACCGGCGCGGCGCGGCGCCATGCGCACAGGAACGTCCCCTCCGACCGCGCGCCGGACCGCCGCCACCACCTCGAGCACCGAATAGCCGTGCCCATAGCCGCAATTGAGCGTGGTGCTGGGACTGCCTTTGCGCAGGTAATCGAGCGCGGCGCGGTGGGCGCGGGCAAGATCGGTGACGTGAATGTAGTCGCGCACGCAAGTTCCGTCGGGCGTCGGATAGTCGGTCCCGTACACTTCGAGCTGCGGCCGTAAACCGAGCGCCGCCTGCGCCGCGACCTTGATCAGATGGGTCGCATTCGGGGTCGATTGTCCGGTACGCAGTTTTGGATCCGCACCAGCGACGTTGAAATAGCGGAGGATCACATGGCCAATCCCGTGCGCGGCCGTGGCGTCTCGCAGCATGACTTCGGTCATCAGCTTCGACCAGCCATAGGGCGACACCGGCGCTAGCGGGGCATCCTCAGCCACTGGAACGCGCGCGGGATTGCCGTAGACCGCAGCGGTCGAGGAGAAGATGAAATGACGCACGCCGCCCTTGATCGCGGTCTCAATCAGGTCGCGGGAGTTGACGGTGTTGTTGCGGTAATAGCCGAGTGGATCACGCACTGACTCCGGCACGACGATCGAGCCCGCGAAATGAATGATGGTGTCGACGTGGTGGCTGTCGATCAGCGAGGCGACCAGGGCCTGATCGCCAACATCGCCGACGACCGCCATCGCCGGATTGGGCAGCGCGGCGAGGAATCCGGTTGACAGATTGTCGAGCACCAGCACGCGCTCGCCCGCATCGACCAGCTCATGAACGGTGTGGCTGCCGATATAGCCGGCGCCCCCAGTGACTAGCACAGTCATAGCCAAGGTCCTCGCTGTGAACGCGCGACAATCATGGCGTGAGCGCCGTGAACCGACATTCCCCAGATGTGCTCCGAACCGACATAGTTCGTAGCATTTTTCGGGATAGCACAGAAGCCAGCCCTGCGTTGCAGATAGACAGTCGAGCAGTTGATGATCCGCACCCCTTCACCAAATAGAACGTGGAATCACCGCAGTTTGAGTCGCAAGTGCGACAGTCCTTCGGGATGCTGTCAGGCACATAGCAAGTCCCCAATTCGCACATTAGCCTTAATCGAGATCCGTCCATCTGCCGCCAACTCATTCTGTTACGATGCCCCAGATTATCCTTCTCAGTGAGCGACCCGACCATCCACGATATTGTCGGATGCGACGATACGTGCTGGACGTCCGTGACAACATCAGACCGTCCGTGCCGACTGGCCCATCTCGCGTCGTCAAATCACGCGCGGTGTTACCCCGACGGCGAAGGATCGAAGACCGCGAAAATCGCGCAAGAATTCGTGAGTCTGCTCAAGGGGTTATTGGCGCGCCCGGAGAGATTCGAACTCCCGACCCCTAGATTCGTAGTCTAGTGCTCTATCCAGCTGAGCTACGGGCGCTTGCCGTTCCGCGTGGGAGGCCCCGCACGCAAGGCGCGGAACGCGGCTAGAGCTATAGCCTTCACCCGGCATTGGCAAGTACGGCCGCGGGCAGAAGGTTAGGCGTGCGCCCGCGCGCTGCGATGGGCGTCGAGCTCCACGGCCCGGTCGGGGATGGTGAGGCGGAAGGTCGCCCCGATCGTACCCTCGACCAGCTTGATCTCGCCGCCGTGGGCGCGAATGAGCTCGGCGGCAATGACGAGGCCCAGGCCCGTGCCGCCGCCGCGGGCGGAGCTTTGGAACGGCTCGAACAGGTGCTCGCGCGCCTTGGCCGGGAAGCCCGGGCCGGTGTCCGACACCTCGATCACTACGACGCCGCCCTCGCGCCGCCCGGTGATGCGGACCTGGTCGCGAGCAGGCTCGTTCGGCGCGCGCGTCTCCAGCGCCTGCACCGCGTTGCGCGTGAGGTTGAGCAGCACGCGCAGCAGCTGGTCGGGATCGGCGTCAACGATCAGGCCGCGCTCAATAGCAGCGATCCAGCCGATCTGGGATTCGGAAAGCGCGAGCGTCTCGTGCACCTCCTCGACCAGCGCCTCGATCTCGACCGGCTTCCGATCGGGCGGTGGCTCTTGCGCCCGACCGTAGGACAGCGTCGATTCGCAGAATGCGATGGCGCGCTCAAGCGCCCGCATCAATTTCGGCGCGAAGCGCTGCACCCGTG
>JBGQGU010000206.1:0-6007 GCA_041497655.1 Gammaproteobacteria bacterium | reverse complement strand
CCACGCCATGCAGTTTTCGTCGTCCATCGGCACCCACGCATGCCCGTTGAGCGCGTTGTTGGCGTACGGCGGAATCAACGTATACCACGGCATGATGAATTGCGTGATCCGCCAGTAATGCTTCCCGGGATCCGCATCGCGCCGCGCACCGATAAGCAGGCCGCCGGGTGAGTCGAGAATGTCGAACGTGGTCTTGGTGGATTTGACGAACTTTGCGCCCGCCGTGTTCCGGTGGAACGGGTCGGTGGCCATGTCTCCGCGATGCAGGAACGAAACGTGGCTGGAATCGATGCCGCCCTCGATCGCCTGGAGGTAGTTGCTTTCCTGCCAGCGCTTGGTGGTGACGCGATGCGACGGAGGCAGTTGCACCCACTCGAAGCTGGGCAGCGGCGGCTGCTCCGCCGCTGGCCCCATGTAGGCCCAGATGACACCGCCCAGTTCCACGCAGGGGTAGGACTTCAGCTTGATGCGGCTCCGCATGCCGCTCTCTTCCCCCTCGGAGGGCAGGTCCACGCATTGGCCATTCACGTCGTACTTCCAGCCGTGGTACGAACAACGCAGCCCGCACTCCTCGTTGCGGCCGAACCAGAGCGAGACACCGCGGTGTGCGCAGAATTCGTCGATCAGGCCGAGGCGTCCCTGCGTATCTCGAAAGGCGATCAGCTTCTCGCCCAGCAGTTTCACGCGCACGGGCGGGCAGTCGGGCTCCGGCAACTCCCAGTCGAGCATCGCGGGCAACCAGTAGCGCCGGAACAACTCGCCCATCGGCGTGCCGGGTCCCGTGCGGGTCAAAAATGTATTGATGTCCTCGGTCATCATGGTCATTCACCGTTTCAACTGAGATTCAGACGGCAGCCAATCATCGCTCGCGCACCCTGGCGCTGTCGATATCAACTTTGCTGAAAGCGAGGAGCCTCGTCAACTCGCGCGTGCTCTTGACCTTGTCCAGCGACCACAGGAGCGACGTCAATTTGGCCGCACGTTGCGCGCCGGCGATCGGCTCGACATTCTCGCGCAGCTTCTCGTTGAGGTCCGCATCAGAGAATGGATTCTTGCAGTGGCCGGGAAATGGCCGCGCATCGCCATGCACCACGGTGCCATCCGTGAGCTCGATCTCGATACGCGACAGGTAGCCCATCTCCACGCGCTTGCGCTTGCCGATGGCGTGCGAGCCCAGCTCCGGCGCAGGCGCGGCGGTGACCTTCCTGATAAATGCCTGCCGTTCCGGGTCGAGAACAACTTTCGGGCTGAAGCTCCCGACCCGGATGTACCCGTCCTGCACCGCTGCCGCGACGATGTAGGGCAATGAATGGTCAGCGGTCTCGCGCGAAATGGGATTCCACGGGTCCTGGCGTATCTTGACCAGGTGATCGTAGGCGCCCTCTTCCGCATACACTCGCACCTGCTTGATCCTGGAAAGATCCTTGATCCGGGACCGAGCCTGCAAAGCGGCCTGTATGGCGCTTTGGGCAACGGATCCGACCGGCCACCGCTTCATGAATGCCTCGGTCACCCGGCCGAGAGGAATGCCCGGGTTCAGCCTCTCGCGCAGCACGGGAACCGGGTCCTCTTTATTGGCGAGCTTTGGTATGAACCCGTTCTTTCCGACGAACGGCCTGACCGCCGCCTCGACTCCCACCTGCGCCAGGAGACAGGCCTGGAGCGAATTCCTGCCGGCATCGGCTCCGTTGAAGCGCTTCCACATCGAGAGGTCGCCACGCTGGTTCAGCTCGCCCGATTCGATCTCGTCACTCGCGAAATGGGGAACCACGGTCATGCCCATGGCTTCACGAGTCTGGTCGGCATTCAGATTCAGCAGTCTTGCGATCGCGGCGGTCGCACCGAGTGCCGACAGGTTCGTGTAATCCCAGCCACCCGGTGCGGTCGAGAATGCATCAAACGCGGCTCCCACCATTTCATAACCGATGGCGACCGCTGAAAGCAGTTTTTTCCCAGGGGCGTTTGTCCATTCGGCAGCAGCAATCACACCGGCGATGATATCGCTCGAATGACCGCTGTTGCGGCCGCCCACGAAAAAATCATTGTAGTCGTGGCATCTCAGCAAAACGCCATTCGTCAGGGTGGCAAGCTCGGGCGCCGCGCGTTTTTGCGTGCCCCAGATCACGCATCCAGTGGCATTGGCCGGAAAGCGGTAGGCGTGTTTTCGCGCATTCTGTGCAGCAGGATGCCGGAGCGCGGCGATCGCTACGGCAATCGAATCGATCAGGGCGGCCTTTGCAGCGCGCTCGGCGCGGTCGCTGAGCTTGTTGGAAACAGCCACCACATAATTCGCGATCAATTCGGCGACTTCATCACGATATTTGACATGATCTGTGCCGGTCATCACCCATAACCTTACATTAATCAGGGTCAGAGTCTTTCAACGCAGGAAATCTTACTCTCAGATGCCCCGGATTGTATGGACGGTCAAGTCAATCTCCTGAGAGCCCCTAAGATTTCGCGACGCCCCACCGGAATGCGAACGCCGCCAGCACCAGCAGCGCGGCGATGATGGCGAAAGCGGGGCGGAAGTCCTGATCACCCGACAGCGCCAGCAATGTGCCGGCCAGGATCGGCCCTGCCGCGTGCCCGACATCGAACAGTGTGCCGAAGGCGCCCATCGCCGCGCCCAGCTCGCTCTCCCCGCACAGGTCGGCCACCAGCGCCGCCGCGGACGACGTGACGACCGCTTCGCCCAGGCCGAACACCGCGCTGAGCGCGAGTAACAGGGGAAAATCCCGCGTCCAGGGAATGAGTGCGAAAGGAACCGCGCATAGGAACATGCCCCAGAACAGCAACCCGTGCCGTCCGCGCTGGTCGGACCAGCGGCCCATCAGCGGCTTGGAGGCCAGCGTGCTCACGGTCTGCACGGCCCAGAGCATTCCTGCCTGGAACGGCGAAAAGCCGCACACCACCACCGCGTAGACGGGGAGAAACGCCTCCAACGCGCCGACCGAAAGATTCTGCACGCCCTCCATGTTGCTGGTGAGCAGCACGCGCCGGTCCAGCAGGATTTCCCGCACGCCGGCCCGAAAACGCATCCAGGCGGCAACCAGAGTACCTTGCCCATGGGCCGGCACGTCGCTCAGCCGGCCCCGCAGCACCCATAGCGCCAGGACCAGCGCGCCGCTGCCCAGGGCGGCCACCACCGCGTAAACGACGTGAAAGTGGGCGAGCGTCGCATTGCCAGTGCCCGCCTGCGAAGTGAGCAGCCAGCCCCCAAGGGGGGCGCCGATCAGGTTCCCGATGATGGTGATGGATGAGAACCAGGCCAGACCCTCTGCGCGCTTGTCGCCGGCGGCGGCCACGACCACGGCCATGGAAACGGGACCATAGATGGCAGTGGCAAAACCGTGCAGAAACCGAACGGCGAGCAGGGCTGGGTAGTTCTCGATCCACAGGTAGGCAAAGGGCACGAAGGCGAACACGCACAGGCCGAGCAGCAGCATGCGCGAGCGGCCCACCACGTCCGAGATCACGCCCGCGGGCATCTTGAAGAAGATGCCAGTGACGGTGGAAATGCCAACTGCGAGTCCCACTGCCTCCGGCCCCGCTCCCAGGGCCACGGCGAACAGCGCCAGAACCGGCGTGCGTGCCAGCGCATAGGAGGCCCGCGCCAGGAAGCCCACAGCGCACAGGCCGGCCAGTGAGCCCTCATCGCTCAGTCGACCCATCACCCATCACCCAGTTCAGGCTTTTCGCCTTGGAGCGTAGCGTCGCGGCGCGAATCACTCCGCGCGGATATTGTTTTCCCGGATGACCTTGCCCCAGCGCGCCAGCTCCGATTTGACGAAGGCAAGAAACTCCTCGGGTGTGCTGCCGACCGGATCGGATCCAGCTGCGATGAGCTTTTCCCTCACGTCGGGTGTGTTGAGTATCTTCACCACATCCGCATGGATCTTGTTGATGATGGGACGGGGCGTTTTCGCCGGGGCGAAGATTCCATTCCACGAGGTGGCCTCGTAACCCGGCACGCCGGCCTCCGCCACCGTCGGCAGGTTGGGCACCGCGGGCGCGCGCTTCGCGCTCGTCACGGCGATGGCCTTGAGCCGGCCGCTATTGACGTGCGGCAGGACCGAAAGGATGTTGTTGAATCCGAGCTGCACTTCGCCGGCCACCAGAGCCAGCACCGCAGGCCCGCTGCCCTTGTACGGAACATGCGTCATGTTGACGTGCGCGAGCGCCTGAAACAGCTCCACGGCAAGATGGCCCGAGCCGCCCGTGCCGGACGAAGCGTAGATGAGCTTGCCGGGCTGCGCTTTGGCGTACGCGATCAATTCTCTTACGGAGTGGATCGGGATCGACGGATGTAGAACGACCAGCATGACCTGCGCGCTCGTCTGCGTGATCGGAATGAGGTCCTTCACGGGATCGTACGGGACCTTGTTCATGTTCGGACTCATCGCGATGGAACCGCTGGTCCCCATGCACAGTGTGTAGCCATCCGGCGTGGAACGCACCGCGATCTCGGTACCGATCGCGGCAGCGGCGCCGGGCCGGTTGTCCACAATGATCTGCTTGCCCCAGGTTTCGCTGAGCTTGGCGCCCACCAGCCGCGCGATGAGGCCGGAGCCTCCGCCCGGCGCATAAGGGTCGATGAGACGGATGGGACGACTCGGGTAGTTCTGCACTTCCGACGCCCGCTCCGCCGCCCGCGCGGGCGCGGCCGCGAGCATTGCGCTAGTCAGGACAGCCAAGAACAAAAGCGAAAGATTCTCGTCACTCGTCACGGGTCACTCGAACCGGTCTCAAAAATGGGATAGCACGCCTCAGTTTCCATTACCTGCTACCGGATTACGAGCCATACGCTCACATTTCGCGATTATTGAGACCGGCTCTCGTCAGCGCGGATGCCAGCATCTTTGATCACCCTGCTCATCCTGGCGATCTCGGATTTCACCGTGGCCGCAAGCTGCTCCGGTGAACTGCCGACGGTTTCCATGCCAGAGCTGAACAACCTTTCCTTTACGTCCATCCGGTTGAGGAACCGTACGATCTCCTCGCTAAGCCTGTCGACGGCCGCGCGCGGGGTCGCGGCCGGCGCAAACGCGCTGAATACCGTTATCGCTTCATAACCGGGCAGCCCCGAGGACGCCACCGTCGGCACACCGGGCAACAGCGCAGTCGGTTCCGCGCTGGTAACCCCCAAGGCCCTCAGTTTGCCCGACTTGACATGCGGCGCCCCCGAGACCGTGGTAGGAAACATCAGCTGCAACTCGCCCGCCATGAGATCCTTGAAGGCCCCGCCTATGCCCTTGTAATTGATGGGCACGATCTTGACCCCTGCCATGGCCCCGAATAATGCCCCTGCGAGATGATTCCCGGCACCCGTTCCGCTCGCACCGTACCTAAGCTCTCCCGGTCTCGCTTTGGCCAAAGCAATCAACTCCGCGACGGACTTTGCCGACGACGTGGAATTCACGACCAGCATGTTGGGCGTCCTCGCCATCTCCGCAATCGGCGAAAAATCCCTCACCGCGTCGTAGCCGGCCGTCTGTATGAGGGGCCCTATCCAAACCGTGTTGTTGTACAGCAATAGGGTGTAACCGTCCGGCGGCGCTTTGGACACGATTTCTCCCGGAGTGATGCCGCCCGGCCGGTTTTCTACCACCATCTGCTGGCCCAGCGGGCCTGATATCCCCTGCGCGATCTGACGCGCTAGAAGATCGTTGCCGCCCCCAACCTCGGAAGTGACGACGCGGATTGGCTGGTTCGGATATTTTTGGGCGGCGCACGTGCCGGCCGCGAGCAGCAGTACCAGCACAGCCCGGCCCATGGCCGAAAATGCGTAACGGGTAACTGGCGACCACTGACTGGTTACTCTCATGGCATGCCCTTCCGTCTTGAATTGCCCCTCGTTGGCTAACAGCCTGTTGAAAAACGCGCCGCGCTCACGAAAATCGTCATTCCCGCGAAGGCGGGAATCCAGTAAGTTGTTGATTCGGTATGCACTCGATTTTCTGGACTCCCGCCTACGCGGGAGCGACGCGAGTTTTTCAACACCCTG
>JBGQGU010000205.1:0-6024 GCA_041497655.1 Gammaproteobacteria bacterium | reverse complement strand
GTGCCGGCATCCGCCTTGACGATGACGAACGGCTCTTCCTGGATGCCGTACTCCCGGTACTTGGCGCGGACGTCATCGAGGATCTCGGCGACGTAGCCCTCGAGGCATTCCTCGCCCTTGCGCTCCTGGAAGTTGATCTTGCCGCATTTCTCGAACAGCGGATTGATGAACCAGGGGTCGATCCCGATGAGCCCGGCGAATTCCCCCGCCACCTGGCGGTAGGCCTTGAAGTGGTTCGATTTACGGCGCACCGTCCAGCCCGCGTGCAGCGGCGGCAGCACCACCTGCTCGAGATTCATCAGGATCTCGGGGGTGCCGGCGGACAGGTCGTTGTTGAGGAGCACGACGCACGGGTCGAAGCCGTCGACTACCACGCGATTGCCGCGGCGCTCGAGCGGTTCGAGCGTGAGCTTCGAGCCGTCGGCGAGCGCGAGCTCGGTCGGTCCCGTGACTTCGCGCAGGAGGCTGCCGATGCGCACGTTGAGACCGGCGTGCCGCAGTATCGTCTGCAGCACCGCGACGTTCTGCAGGTAGAACTGGTTGCGGGTGTGGCTTTCCGGGATCAGCACCGCCCCCCGCGCGTCCGGGCAGACCTTCTCGATCGCCGTCATCGCAGCCTGCACGCACAACGGGTGGAATTCCAGGTTGAGATTGTTGAACCCGCCCGGGAAGAGGTTGGTGTCCACCGGCGCGAGCTTGAAGCCGCTGTTCCGCAGGTCCACCGAGCAGTAGAAGGGCGCCGCGTGCTCCTGCCATTTGCCGCGCAGCCAGCACTCGGCCTCCGGCTGGGAGGCGAGCAGCCGGCGCTCGAGATCGAGCAGCGGTCCGGCGAGCGCGGTGGTGAGTCGGGGGACGGCCATAGTTTCCCCACGCGGGGACGCCTATTCTAGCGGATGCGCGTCGGCCATTTCCGTGGCCGTGTTTTGTCGCGCAAAAACAACGGCCTCTTCCCAGCGACTCGGCGATGGGAAGCAGCCAGCGGTCAAAGGGCTGAATCCTCACCCCTCATCCCTCGATCCTCATGGCGCGCAGCGCGGTACTTCCTCCCTCCCTCTCAGGGGGCGAGGAGAGGTTTCGAGGAGCATTGCTCCGAGCCGCCGAGCGCCCAACCCGATGCAGCGGGTTGGGCCGGGCGGGAGCAGAGGGTGGGGGTGGGTGTTCATCCCTCGGGCTCGTCACCTGTCGTCAGCCGAGCCATCGTATTTATGTTCCCGGCGTTCATCGAATCGGAGTTGGATGACGCAGCCTTGGGTATTGGTAACATATAAGTTACTATAAGCCCCCCTTTGCAGCCAGGACACTCAATGGCACTGACATCCTTTATCCCGAATAAATCTCAAACTCCAAATCCCAAACTCCAAATCCCAAACAAAACTCAAATTCCAAACTCCAAACGTTTGGTGCTTAGTGCTTGAGATTTGGTGCTTGTTTGTAACTTGGTGCTTGGCATTTGGTGCTTGTCTTATCCCTCATCCCTCATCCCCCAAAAAAACGGGCGCCCGCAGGCGCCCGTGAAGGCACACTCCCTGAAAATGGACGTTACATATGGTAGGCGGTTTCGCCGTGTTCGCTGATGTCGAGCCCCTCGCGCTCCACTTCCTCGGCGGGGCGCAGCCCGACGATCAGGTCGGCGATCTTGAACGCGATGAACGCCACGACGCCGGTCCACACGATCGTCATGCCGACGCCCTGCGCCTGGATCAGGAATTGATCCCAGATCGGGTTGGAACCGACCTTGCCGGTGACCCAATCGGTCACGAGGCCCGGCCCGCCGAGGCTTTGGGCGTTGAAGATACCTGTCAGCAGCGCGCCGAGGGCCCCGCCCACCGCATGGATGCCGAACACGTCGAGCGCATCGTCCGCGTGCAGCCAGCGCTTGAGCTGGTTGACTCCCCACAGGCACACAAGACCGGCCGCGATACCGATGACAAATGCGCCCGGTATGCCGACATTACCAGCGGCCGGCGTGATTGCGACCAGCCCGGCGACGCAACCCGACGCGGCGCCGAGCATCGAGGGCTTGCCCTTGAACAGCCACTCGCCGAACGTCCACGCCAGTACCGCGCACGCAGTGGCAAGGAAGGTGTTCATGAAGGCGAGCGCGGCCGAGCCGTTGGCTTCGAGCGCGGAACCCGCGTTGAAGCCGAACCACCCGAACCACAGAAGCGACGCGCCGAGCATGGTCATGGTGAGGTTATGAGGCGTCATCGCTTCCTTGCCGTAGCCGATGCGCTTGCCCACGAGATAGGCGCCCACCAGCCCGGCGACGCCGGAGTTGATGTGCACCACCGTGCCGCCCGCGAAATCGAGCGCGCCCCACTGCCAGATGAGTCCCGCTTTCGCGTTCATCGCGTCCACCACCTTGGGATCGGTGTAGGCGTCCGGGCCCATCCAGAACCAGACCATGTGCGCGATCGGCGCATAGCTGAAGGTGAACCACAGTACCATGAAGATCAGCACCGCCGAGAACTTGATGCGCTCGGCCACCGCGCCCAGGATCAGGCAGCAGGTGATCGCGGCGAAGGTCGCCTGGAACGCGACGAACACGAGCTCGTACAGAGGCGTGTTCTTACTGAACGTCGCCGCCATCGCGAACTCGCCCTTCATCGAGTCGAAGGTGCCACCGAGGAACAGGCGGTCGAAGCCGCCGAAGTAAGCGTTGCCCTCGGTGAACGCCAGGCTGTATCCGTAAATGCACCACAGCACCACCACCAACGAGAAGGTGACAAAGACCTGCATCAGCATGGACAGCATGTTCTTGCTGCGCACCAGCCCGCCGTAGAAGAGCGCCAGCGCGGGCACGCTCATACACAGCACGAGCGCTGTCGAGGTAAGCATCCACGCCACGTCGCCCTTGTTGGGCGTCGGCGCGGGCTTGGCCTCTTCCTTCTTTTCTTCCTTCGCCGGAGCCGAAGCGGCTTTCTTGTCGTCCGCCTTCATCCCGGTCGCCGGCTTGTCCTGCGCGAACGCGACCAGCGGCACCGTGTTCAACCCCAGCACGCAGAACATCGCCAGCACGGCGATCAATTTCCTGATGAAACTTTTCATTGGCTTCTCCCTGTCCTATAGCGCGTCGGCGCCGGTCTCGCCGGTGCGGATGCGGATGGCCTGCTCGAGATCGAAGATGAAGACCTTGCCGTCGCCGATCTTGCCGGTATTGGCCGCTTTCTCGATCGCCTCGATCACCTGCTCGAGGATTTCGCTCTTGATAGCGGCTTCGATTTTGACTTTAGGCAGAAAGTCCACCACGTATTCCGCGCCCCGGTAGAGCTCGGTATGGCCCTTCTGCCGCCCAAATCCCTTGACCTCGGTGACGGTGATGCCGGTCACGCCGACGGCGGACAAGGCTTCACGCACTTCGTCAAGCTTGAACGGCTTGATGATTGCTGTGACGAGTTTCATTCGGACCCCCCGTGTAAGAGGGACCGGCCGCGAGGCCGGTCCCGCGTTGCGTCGTTAGAAGGTTTTCTGGACGAAGACGGTGGCGGTTCCCTTGGCGATGTTGCGCGGATAGGAGCCCCCTTCGCCTACGCTGCCGTAGCCAATGTTGTTCACGCTGCTGGTGTCGGTATAGAAGACGCCGACCGTGAAGTCCTTCGGCAGTGAGTAGCTGACGCCGAGCTTCCAGTCGTTATACGAGTAGAGCGTGTCATTGCTGGACGCCTGGCCCGCCGGCTGGCCGTTGAACTTCTGGATGCCGTAGTGCAGCACACCCGTCAGCTTGTCGGTGATCGGGTAATTGGCGGTGAGGTCGAAGTAGTAGGTGCCACGGCTGTCCGTGACGCCGAAAGTCTTGCTGTCGACGCTGTACGAGAACTTGCCGGAGAGCCACTTCCAGCTAAGCGCCCCGTAGAGCTCGGTAGTGTCCGCCTTCGCGAAACCCGGCGCGGCGTCGCCCGGATACCAGTAGTAGAGCAGGCCCACGTCGTAGCCGAAGTCGGACTTGCCGAAGGTGCCCTTGTAGCCGCCGTAAATGTCCCACTCCAGGCTGCCGCCGGCCCTGTAGACGTTGCTATCGTTGAGCCAGCTGATGTTGGATGCCCAGGTGCCGACATAAAAGCCGCTGGCGTGGCTGTAGTCGAAGCCGCCCTGCGCCGCCGGCTGCCTGTCGGTCTGGGTCAGCCCGCGGAAGATGTACTGGCTGAAGAAGCCGAAGTTGCCGGTAAGGGTGTGTGGCGAAGCGGGTGCTGTCTGCGCTTGCGCGAATGCAGGCGCGAACGCGGCAGCGGTGAGTCCCGCAATGGCTGTCTTTCTAAACATGAGTACCCCTTTCGTTGTTAGCGAAGCGAAATATTGCGAAGCACTCATCAGCACGGATCGTGCCAGGCGAATGGTCTCTTTAATACAGATAGTTACGAAATCAGACTGGGTACGGGAGATTCCCTGTGCACTGATGTAGTGCGCCAAAATCAGGGCTCGCACCAAGCCTGGGCGGCGAGCTGACGCAGCTCGAGAAGACCGGGTGGCGCGCTTTGCTTCGGTCGTACTAGGAGTTTGTCGGACTTTGGCCCGACAAACTCCTAAGGCAAAACCGCCCGCAAGAAAACGGGAGAAAAGGCAGCAAAAACCTCATTTTGACCCCGCTCGCACGCCCCCATTGCAGGCCGAGAGCGGTTGTTATCGCAAGCTTCATCCGAAATCCGCAGGCGGTTTTGCTTTTAGCAGCCTGTCGGACGCCTAAGCCCGACAGGCTGCTAGGCCCGAAGCACGTTCTTCGTGGCGGTTGTAGGATTGATACCGCCCCCCACCTGATCGGGATGCACATGGCCAAGGCGAAGCTATTCGAAGAGATCGACCAGAAGATGCGGGAAATCCTCGCCCGGAGTCCCGCTGCGGACCTCGAGAAGAACCTGCGCGCGTTGCTCGCCTCGGCGTTCAGCCGTCTCGACCTGGTGACACGCGAGGAATTCGACGTGCAGCGCGAGGTGCTCGCGCGCACGCGCGCAAAGCTCCAGGAGCTCGAAGCCAAGCTCGCGGAACTCGAGAAAACGGGAGATCGTGAAATCGGGAGGTCGTGAGGGGGGTTCCATCTCCCGCTCTCGCGCCCTCACGGAATTTGCCGCCCTCACGGCGAGTTGCCCCCATTCTGCGTAGTCCGATCCCCCGCCTCATCCGTTATTAGCGGGATCAGCCATAACCTGGGGGCGGGCCGATGTCGCTTGCCGTCGTATACAGCCGTGCCTTGGCGGGGATGGACGCGCCGCCGGTGACGGTCGAGGCGCACCTCGCCAACGGCCTGCCGAGCTTCACCATCGTCGGCCTGCCCGAAGCCGAGGTAAAGGAAGCCAAGGACCGCGTGCGCGCGGCATTGCAGAACGCGCGCTTCGAGTTCCCGGCGCGACGCATCACCGTCAACCTCGCGCCCGCCGACCTGCCCAAGGAGTCAGGCCGCTACGACTTGCCGATCGCGCTCGGCATCCTTGCCGCATCGGAGCAGGTGCCGGCAGCGGCGCTTGCCGACTACGAGTTCGCCGGGGAGCTGGCATTGACCGGGGAATTGCGACCGATCCGCGGCGCTCTCGCGATGGCGCTCTCGGCCGCGCGCGAGCGCCGCGCGTTCGTGCTGCCAGAGGCCAACGCACGCGAGGCGGCGCTGGTCGAGGAGGCGACGGTCTATCCGGCGCGCTGCCTTCTTGATGTATGCGCCCATCTCACCGGACGCGCGCCGCTCGAGCGCTGCAACGATCGGCCCGTGCTGAACGGCTGGCGCCATCCCGACATAATGGAGGTAAAAGGGCAGCTGCACGCCAAGCGGGTGCTCGAGATCGCGGCGGCGGGCGGGCACAGCCTGATCATGGTGGGGCCGCCGGGCACCGGCAAGTCCATGCTCGCCGAGCGGCTGCCCGGGATCCTGCCGCCCATGACGCGCGAGGAAGCGCTCGCCACGGCGGCCATGCAATCGCTCGGCAGCGCGGGATTCGTCATCGCGAACTGGGGCAAGCGACCGTTCCGCGCCCCGCACCATACGGCGTCCGCGGTGGCGCTGGTGGGCGGCGGCAGCCAGCCGCGCCCGGGGGAGATCTC
>JBGQGU010000204.1:0-6041 GCA_041497655.1 Gammaproteobacteria bacterium | reverse complement strand
GGGTTACGCTTACCTCAGGCCCTGATAGTTGGCAGCCCAAACCCAGTTGGCAGCCGTCAGCCGTCAGTTGGCAGCAACTGCTAACTGCTAACTTGTAGCTGCCCACTGCAAACTGCAAACTGCCAACTGCCAACTGCCAACTCGAGGCTCCGGTCACCGGTCCGAGTCGCGCTGGCGCCCCTTGCGGCATGCCTGCGCGTGGTACGCGCTCACCGGGTCGGCGACCCGCGCGTGCAGCGCCTCGAAGCGGTCGGCGGCGCGCGCGAAATCCCCTTCGCGCATGAGCCGGTACGCCTCCGCGAACTCACCCAGCCAGTCGAGGCTCGCATATCTTCCCGCGGGGATGAGCTCGTAGAGCCGGACGTACTGCTCCCGCCCGCGAACCTGCACCCGGTCGATCTCTCGCGCGCGCGGCAGCTCGTCCTTCGCCTGCTCGTAGGTGTACTCGCTCACCAGTATGCTCGTGCCGTAGGTCTTGTTGAGGGATTCGATGCGCGAGGCGAGGTTCACCGCATCGCCGGTGACCGTATAGTTGAAACGGTCCACCGAGCCCATGTTGCCGACGATCATGGGGCCAGTGCTGATGCCGATGCCGATGTCAACGCGCAGTGACGGCAAACCGATGCGCTGCCACTCGCCCTCCAGCTCCTTCAACGCGCCGATCATGTCGAGCGCCGCGCGGCAGGCCCCCCGCGCATGTTGCGGGTCGGCGATCGGCGCGCCGAATACCGCCATGACCGCATCGCCGATGTACTTGTCGAGCGAGCCCTTGTGGTCGAAGACTTTTTGAGTCATCGCCGTGAAGTAGATATTGAGAAACTTGACGAGATCCTCCGGGGCGAGCGTCTCGGACATCGAAGTGAAGCCGCGGATGTCGGAGAACAGCACGGTCAGCTCCCGCTTCTCCCCGCCGAGGCGGAGCTTGCCGGCGTCGGCGACGATCTCGTTGATCACGGTCGCCGGCAAGTAGTGCTGGAAGGCGGTCCTCAAGTAGCGCTTCTCCGATTCGGCGAAGAAGTACTGCACGAGCGTGGTCGAGGCGAACAGAGCCGCGACGAGGAGCGTCGGGTAGACGACGTTCAACCAGAGCCCCTGCACCTGAAACAGCTGCTGGGCGAGGAGGAGGTAGCCGGCCAGCACGCCGAGCGCGAGCAACGCTCCGCCCCGGACGCCGGCGCGCGGGAGCAGCCAGGCGAGCGCGAGCCCGAGCCCGATCAAAATGCCGACGTCGACGAACTCCGGCCAATCGGGCCGCCGCAGCAAACCGCCAGCCAACAGGTCCTCGATCACGTTGGCGTGCACCTCGACACCAGGAAACGCGCTGCCGTAGGGCGTGACACGGATGTCGCCGATGCCCGCGGCAGTGGCGCCGATCAGCACGGCGCGGTCACGCAGCAGCGCCGGGTCCGCACGTCCCCCCAGGATATCGGCGATGGAAATCGTGGTGAACGTCTGCTTGGGGCCGCGGTAGCGCACCAAGAGCCGGCCCTGCTCGTCGGTCGGCACGTGGTGCCCGCCGATTTCGAGGCCCGTGATCCCGTAGGGCTCGGTGTGCAGGGCCAGACGCTGCGCGCCGAGGAGGGCGCGGGCAATCTGCACGCTGAAGGACGGGTAGTAGCGGCCGTCGTAACGGTGGACAAGCGGCACGCGCCGCACCGTGCCGTCGCGGTCGGGGACGACATTGATGTGTCCGGCGTAGGCGGCGCTGCGCTGCAGCAGCGGGATGTTGGCGAGGACGCCGTGCGGTACCTCCATCGGAAACTCCCCGTGCGCGCCGTGGTGCGGCACCTCCTCGATGGCGTGCCGTGTTATCGCCTGACGCGCGCTTTCCACCCTCTCAGCCCCGACCTGCCGGGCTTCAGCGCGGTCGAGCAGGAAGACCGTGCTCAGCACTACCCGGCGGCCAGAGCCGACGGCGCGGGCGAGCCGCTCGTCCGCCACTCGCGACTCGGGCTCCGTGAAGAACACGTCGAATGCGATCACCCGAGCGCCGGCCTCCTCGAGCCGGTCAACCAGGGTGGATAGCGTCACCCGGCTCCACGGCCAGCGGCCAAGCTCGGCCAGGCTGCGCTCGTCGATCGCAGCTATCGTGACGTGCTGCGGCGGCGCCGGGCGCAGCGCGCGCAGCCGCATATCGTAGGTTTTCAGCTCCAGCAGATCGAGGAGCGGAATGCCGAGGAAATAAGTCACGACCGCGAGCAGGGTCAGGCCGGCGCCCACCTTTCTGGCCAGGCGGGCGGGTGCTAGACTCTTTTGCTCGGTGTGTTGGGGCATCGAGCTAACAGGGGAAGTGGCTGGCGCCAGGGAGTCATTATGAATTCCGGCGATTCTAGCAGCCTGTCGGAAGTGGCTGTACGACAGGCTGCTAATAGCAAAACCGCCTAAAGATTTGAAATAAAGGAAGAGCAGATGAGCTTCCTGGTTCACCATTGGGGACGGGAGCGGCTTCCAACAGCCGTCTCAAAGGTCGTTTCTTGCCATTTTCCCGTTGGCGGTTTTGCCTTAGGAGTTTGTCGGCCCATACGCCGACAAACTCCTAGCGGCAAAATTACATGCTGTAGAGGCATTCTGCTGTCGTGTGCCGCGCTCGTTCTGAGCCAGGCGGCCGTCGCGCAACGCTCCGAAGTCCAGTTCCTGCGTTCCTGGCAGGCCGCGGACCGCGCGGTACTCGAAGAGGTGCGCGGGGCGACCTTCGCCACGGACGGGACGCTGCTCTTCAGCGAGCGCGGGCGCGGCGCCTTGTGGCGACTCGCGGGCGAGACGGCCACGCCGACCGATCTCGCCGGGCGCGACCGGTCGTTCAGCTCGAAGAAAACCGGCGGGCTCGCGGTTTTCGGGTCGGGCCGCATTGCGGTCGCTAACACGAGCGACGATGCCATTGCGATCGTCGACAACCAGGGCCGCATAGCGAGTGTCTTCGGCGGCAGCGGGGCCGGCTACGGCCAGTTGAGCGATCCCGAGGGTCTCGCTACTTCCGTCCGGCAACGGCTCTATGTGGCGGACCGCGGCAACAATCGCGTCGCGGTCTACTCCGAAGACGGCGTGTTCCTGCACCCCATCGGCGGCGGCAAGGATCCGGCCACGGCGCTCGTTCGTCCCGTGCAGGTCGCGGTGGACGGCGCCGAGCGGGTCTACGTTCTCGAGGACCTGGACGGGGGCCGCCTGTCCGTCTATTCCTACTCGGGGCAGCTGCTGAAGCGCCTCACGGCAGAGGCCCTATCGGGTGGCCGCGGCGCGCGCTGGCGCGCGCTCGCCGTCGATCCCAACGGGCGCGTATTCATCGGTGACGGCGAGAACGGCAACATCACGGACGTCGACTGGGAGCGCGGGCAGGCGCGCGGCAGCTTCGGCAGCCCCGGCAGCGGTCGCGGCCAGTTTGCCGATATCGCCGCGCTTGCGATCACCGGGCGCGATCTCGCGGTCGTCGACACCGGCAACCGGAAGATCGAGTTCTTCCGCGTTACCGAAGTCAAGATCGCGGCGCCCGAAACCGAGCGCCTGCCGAGCGTGCGGCGGGCGGCCCTGCTCAGCGTCGAATGCGATCGTGCCTACGCGCTCGACGGTGGCGAAGTGTTGTGCCTGGTCAGCGGGTGGCGGGACGGCAAGGTCACACGGCTCGACTCCGCCGGCAAGCCGAAATTCGAGTTCGCCGGCCTGCAGCGACCGCACCGCGCCGCGGTCGACGCGCGCGACATCGCGATCGCCGACGGCGACAGCGTTAAGGTCTTCGGCCATGATGGCAAGCTGCGCTTCGCGATCGGGAGCGGCGGCTCCCGCGACGGCGAGTTTTCCGATATCGGGGGGCTGCATCTCGGCGAGTACCTGTATGTCGCAGACACCGGCAACCAGCGCGTGCAAATCTTTACGCGCGACGGGATCTTCGTGGCAAAGCTCGCCGACGCGGAGAACCAGCCGCGCCGGGTCGGGCGCCCGGTCGCCGTGGTCACGGACAAGCCCGGCAATATTTACGTCGCCGATGGGGACAGCCACACCGTGCAGGTCTTTTCGGCCAAACGGGAATGGCGCTACGCCGTCGGCGGCGCGCCACAGCCCTACCGGGCGATCAAGGGGTTGAGCATCGATAGCGACAACAGCTTGTACGTACTGGCTGCAACGGAAGGAGCCAGGCAGATGGTCGATGTGTTCCAGGGAGCCGCGCGTGAATTCACCTTTGCGGCGTACCGTGCTCCGCGGGTCGAGCCCTCGGCCGAAGCGACGCTTTCGATTCCGCTCTCCGGCACCGAGCTCGTGCTCCACGACAGCGAACGCAAGCAGCTCGGGACCTACCATTTCCTGCAGCCGCCGCAGCGCGTCGGCGCGGTCGAGGTGCGCGGCGAGCCGGCGCGGGTCCGGGTCGTCTGGCGCAAGTCGGGCGAGCGTTACGTGTCGGGCTATCGCGTATACGCGGCGACGGCACGCGAGGGCCCCTACGAGCGCCTGATCGAGGCGCAAACCCCGGAAGCCGCGTTCGGCGCCGAAACGGCGAGCCGCTTTCAATATTATCGCGTGAGCGCCTACAGCAACCTCGGGGTCGAGGGTGATCCCTCGGCGCCGGCCGAAGACCTGTTCCGCAGCGGTTACCGTCATTTCGAGGCCAAGCGCTACGAGCCGGCCGCTGCGACGCTGGCGCGCGCCGTGCAGGTGGCCCCGGATCACGTCGCGGCGATCGAGTACCTCGGGCGCAGCCTCTCCGCGATGGGACGCCACGATGCGGCGCTCGGTCACTACCAGGACCTCGCGCGCCGACGGGGACATGAACTTGTCGGGCGCACGCTCGAGGCGGGAGCCATGGCGGCTGCCGGCGATACGCTCGGTGCGCGGTCCGTGATCGAACGGGCCATCGTCGCCGGCCAGGCCGACGGGGCAACCTACTTGCTGTGCGGCGAGCTGAGCCTGAAGCTCGGTGACGGCGCCGGAGCGGTGCGTTGTCTCGACACGGCGCTCGCGAAGGAGCCGAACAACGCAGCCGCTCGCGCTCTCCTCGGCGAGGCGTTCATTCGTCTCGGCGCAACCGAGAAGGGGCTCGCCGAACTCGACGCCGCGGCAGCGGCCAACCCGGCGGAGCTCGCTCCGCTGCGCCGCGCCGGGCGGCTGCTCGAGGGGCTCGGCCGTCACCGCGAGGCGCTCGAGCGCTACGCGCAGGTGCTCGCGGCCTCGCCGCGCGACACGGAGGCGTTGATCGCAACCGCGAACGTGCATCTCGCGCTGGGCGAACTCGACCAGGCGCGTACCATCGCTCTCTCGCTGGTCGGCACTCCTGTCCAGGAGAGCATGGGCCAGTACGTCGTCGGGCGGATCGCCTTGGTGCAGCGCCAATACGAGGAAGCCGTGCTATCCCTATCGCGTGCCACGCGGCTCGATCCGCGTCACGGCGCGGCGTGGGCCGCGCTGGCCGACGCCTACCTGGCGCTCAACGACGGGTCCAAGGCCCGCGAAGCGCTCGCCAAGGCGGCTGCACTGCCGGGGGCGGATTCCGGGGTGCTGCGCCGGCTCGCGGAACTCGAATCCCGCGCCGGCAACCATGCGCCCGCCCTCGCTGCGCTCGAGCGCGCCATCGCGCTGGAGCCGGCCGACGGGGAGCTGCGGCTCGCGCAGGCGCGAACGCTTGCCGCACTGGGGCGGTGGCACGAATCCGGAAACGCGGCGCGCGAGGCCCAGCGGCTGCTGCCGAAAAGCGTCGAGCCGCTGCTGCTTGCCGCAGAGGCCGCGCACCGGCAGGGCAAGAATGGCGAGGCGATCGAGACCCTCAAGCGCGCGCTCGCGCTGAATCCCGACTCGTTCGACGTGCAGTTCCGGCTCGGGCGGAGCTACGCCGAGAACAACCGCTACGACGACGCGCAGGTGCACCTCGAGCGGGCGGCGCGCCTGGATGACCGCAACGACGCACCGCTTTTGCTGATGGCCGAGATGAACCTCGAGCGGCGCAATTTCGATGCCGCAATCGCCACGCTGACGCAAGTGGTGGGCCGCAATCCGAGCGAAGCGAACCGGCGCCAGCTCGATGTGGCCTACGACCTCAAGAAGAAAGCGCAGACCGGCAG
>JBGQGU010000203.1:0-6096 GCA_041497655.1 Gammaproteobacteria bacterium | reverse complement strand
CTGGGGCACCAACCCGCAGATGGTGACGACTGTCGGGGGCAAGGTGCCCGATCCCGCGCAGGAAAAAGACCCGGTGCAGCGCGAATGGATGGAGCGTGCGCTCCAGTACATGGATCTCAAGCCCAATACTCCGATCGCCGAGATCCGGCCCGACAAGGTGTTCATCGGCGCCTGTACCAATTCGCGTATCGAGGACCTGCGCGTGGCGGCCGAAGTGGTCAAAGGCAAGCGCGTTGCATCCAGCATCAAGCTGGCGATCGTCGTGCCCGGCTCCGGCCGGGTGAAGCAGCAGGCCGAGAAGGAGGGGCTCGACAGGATTTTCACCGCAGCCGGCTTTGAATGGCGCCAACCCGGCTGCTCGATGTGTCTCGGCATGAACGACGACCAGCTCTCGCCGGGCGAGCGCTGCGCCTCGACCTCCAATCGCAACTTCGAGGGGCGGCAGGGCCCCCGAGGCAGGACCCATCTGGTGAGCCCGGCGATGGCTGCTGCCGCGGCGATCGCGGGGCATTTTGTGGATGTTCGAACGTTCAATTGACGGAGGCGATCATGAAGCGAATCGCGATTTTCTTGCTGATGGCTTGGGGCGTTGCCTTGGCGGGATGCGAGACCATGAAGGGTCTCGGCAAGGACATGGAAAAGGCCGGCGAGGCGATCCAGAAGAAAGCGGACCGCTAGGAGTTTGTCGGACCTGTCCCCGACAAACTCCTTAATGCAAAATCGGCGTTAGGAGAATTGAAAAAGAGGATTACCGATCATGGAGAAATTCATCCGCAGGGAGGGATTGGTGGCGCCGATGGACCGTGCCAACGTGGACACCGACTCGATCATCCCCAAGCAGTACCTGAAGTCGATCAAGCGCACCGGCTACGGCCCGAATCTCTTCGATGCGTGGCGCTATCTCGACCACGGCGAGCCGGGCATGGATCACTCCAGGCGCCCGCTCAACCAGGAGTTCGTGCTGAACCAGCCGCGCTATCGCGGCGCCACCGTGCTCCTCGCGCGCGCGAACTTCGGCTGCGGCTCCTCGCGCGAGCATGCGCCGTGGGCGCTGCTGCAATACGGTTTCCAGGCCGTGATCGCGCCGAGCTTCGCCGACATCTTCTACACCAACAGCTTGAAGAATGGGCTGCTGCTGATCCGGCTCGACGCGAAGATCGTTGACCGGTTGTTCAACGAAGCCCGGGGCGCCGAAGGCTACCGGCTCGCGGTGGATCTCGAGCGCCAGACGGTGACCACTCCCGGCGGCGAGAGCTTCAAGTTCGAAATCGACCCGTTCGCCAAGCACTGCCTCGTGAACGGCCTCGACGAGATCGGGCTCACGTTGCAGCATGCGGAACAAATCAAATCGTTCGAGGCGAAGCACCGCGAACGCCAGCCCTGGCTGTTTTGAAACCGGGATTGAGGACTGAGGATTGAGGATTGAGAGAAAATACTTGTCACGTCGTTCAAACTGGTTTGGCTCTCCTCAATCCTAGTAGCTCAATCCTGAGGTTCGGTGCTGCTCAATCCTCAATCCTAATTGCTCAATCCTGATTCTTCATGAAGATCGCGATACTGGCCGGTGACGGCATCGGGCCGGAGATCGTCGCACAGGCGGTGAAGGCGCTGCAGGCGCTGGCGCGCGACGGCCTCAAGCTCGAGCTCGAGGAAGCGCCGTTCGGCGGCGCGGGCGTGGACGCGCACGGCGACCCCCTGCCGGAGCCGACGCTCAGGCTCGCGCGCGCCGCGGACGCGGTGCTGTGCGGCGCGGTGGGTGGGCCGAAGTACGACGCGCTGCCGCGACCGCAGCGCCCGGAGCAGGGGATTTTAAAACTGCGCAAGGCGCTGGGGCTGTTCGCCAACCTGCGGCCCGCTCTTCTGTTCCCGGAGCTCACCGGCGCGTCGAGCTTGAAGCCCGAGGTGGTGTCGGGCCTCGACATCATGATCGTTCGTGAGCTGACCGGGGACATCTACTTCGGCGAGCCGCGCGGACGGCGCACGAACGCGCGCGGCGCGCGCGAAGCCTACGACACCATGCTGTACTCGGAGCCCGAGATTCGCCGCATTGCGGAGGTCGGCTTCGCCGCCGCGATGAAGCGCAGCCGCCGGCTCACCTCGGTGGACAAGGAGAACGTGCTCGAAACGAGCCGCCTGTGGCGCGAGATCGTGAGCGACGTCGGCAGGAAATATCCGCAGGTCGAGCTCACCCACATGTACGTGGACAACGCCGCGATGCAGCTGGTGCGGGCGCCCAAGCATTTCGACGTGATTGTCACCGGCAACCTGTTCGGCGACATCCTGTCGGATGAGGCGTCGATGCTGACCGGGTCGATCGGGATGCTGCCCTCGGCCTCGCTCGACGCGAACTCCAAGGGGCTCTACGAGCCGGTGCACGGCTCGGCGCCCGACATCGCGGGCAAGGACATCGCGAACCCGCTCGCGACGATACTCTCGTCGGCGATGATGCTGCGCTACACGTTCGGTGAGGAGGCGGCGGCGCGGCGCATCGAAAGCGCGGTGAGGAAGGTGCTTGCCGCTGGCTACCGCACGGCGGACATCTTCGAGCCCCGGATGAAGAAAGTCGGCACCAGGGAAATGGGCGATGCTGTCGTTGCTGCACTCTGACCGGTAATCGAAAATGATGGCTGGGCGGGTTTCTTGCTGTGGTTTTTTTGCCCACTGCCCATAGCCCATTACCCATTACGGCTCAATGGCTTGATAGAATAGGATCATTGCGGATTCACGGCGGGTGCCATGAAGAAAGTGGGTTTCATAGGTTGGCGCGGCATGGTGGGCTCCGTGCTGATGGAGCGCATGCGCGCGGAACGCGACTTCGATCTGATCGAGCCGTTGTTCTTCTCGACTTCCCAGGCCGGAGGCAAGGGACCGGCGGTCGGCCGAGAGGTGCCGCCAGTCAGGAACGCGCGCGACGTGAAGAGCCTCGCGGCGATGGACATCCTCGTTTCCTGCCAAGGCGGCGATTACACCGCGGAGACCTACCCCGCGTTGCGGGGGGCGGGCTGGAACGGCTACTGGATCGACGCCGCCAGGACGTTGCGCATGAAGGACGATGCGGTCATCGTGCTCGATCCCGTCAACCTGCCGGTCATCCGCAGCGCCCTCGCCAGGGGAATCCGGAACTACATCGGCGGCAACTGCACCGTGAGCTGCATGCTGATGGGCATGCACGGCCTGTTCGCGCGCGACCTGGTGGAGTGGATGATGTGCGTGACCTACCAGGCCGCCTCGGGCGGCGGGGCCCAGCACATGCGCGAGCTGCTGGTCCAATTCGGGCTGGTCAACGCCGAGGTCAAGGACCTGCTGGCCAACCCCGCCTCCGCGATTCTGGAGATCGACCGCAAGGTGCTCGCCAAGCAGAACGACGGCTCGTTGCCGATGGAGCATTTCGGCGGGGTCCCGCTCGCCGGAAACCTGATTCCATGGATCGACAGGGACATGGGCAACGGCATGTCGCTCGAGGAATGGAAGGGCGGGGCCGAGACCAACAAGATCCTCGGCCGGGGCGAAGGCTTCGGCACGCCAGCGACACCGGTCGACAGCATCTGCGTGCGCATCGGCGCGATGCGCTGCCACAGCCAGGCGCTGACGATCAAGCTGAGGAAGGATGTGCCGCTCGACGACCTCACAAGAATCATCGCTACGGCCAACGAGTGGGTGAGGGTGGTCCCGAACGACCGCGACAGCTCGATTCGGGAACTCACTCCGGCGGCGGTGACCGGCCGCCTGCACATTCCGGTCGGACGGCTGCGCAAGCTTTCCATGGGCGGCGAATATCTCGCTGCGTTCACGGTAGGTGACCAGCTTCTGTGGGGAGCCGCCGAGCCGCTGCGGCGGATGTTGCGGATCCTGCTGGAGACCGGAACCGATGCCTCGCGTTTCCGGGGTAATATTGCTAAAGGCAAGGCGGCGGTTGGCGTATGATTTGCCGCGTTCTGGGAGTTTGTTGGACTGGGGTCGGACAAACTCTTAAATTTGAATGAAGAATGAATAGTGTCGTGTCGGGCCGAACACCTAGATGCTGTCTGAGCTTGCATCGCTAACTGATTGATGTTAGCCTGTTTATCCCTAAAAAATCATAAGGGTGCCGTTGTGCGCGATACCAACGTGAAGACCTGGCTGATAGCGCTTATCGTTGCGCTGCTGCCGTGTGTTGCAAGTGCTGCCGGCCTGGGGAGAATCACGGTACTGACCGCAATCGGCCAGCCATTCATCGCGGAAATCGAGCTGGTGGCGGTGACCCCGCAGGAACTGTCCTCGCTCAATGCGCGCCTCGCGCTGCCCGACACCTACCGCCAGGCGAATCTGCAGTACAACGTGGCGCTGACCGGCGCGCGCGTGACCGTCGAGAAACGCCCGGATGGACAATCTTTCCTCAAGATCGCGACGACCCGCGCGGTCACCGAGCCGTTCATTGATCTGCTGGTCGAACTGACCTGGTCGGCCGGGCGCCTGTCGCGCGAGTACACGGCGTTGCTCGATCCACCCGGATTTCCACCGGTGCCTCCGGCCCCGGTGATTTCCGCCGCGCCGCAATCGCTTCCCGCGCCTGCGCCGGCGCCCACGCCGCAGCCGCAGGTGACCATCGAGCCGCAGGCTCCGGTTGCACCGGTCACCGTCGCGCCGGTGATCTCGAGCCCGGTGGTTGCGGCCCCGATGGCCGCCAGCAAGGAGTACGGGCCAATCGAGCGCGGCGAGACGCTGGGCAAGATCGCCCGGAGCGTGATGCCGGAAGACGTTACGCTTGAGCAGATGCTGGTCGCGCTCTACCGCACCAATGCTGATGCGTTTATCAGGAAAAACCTCAACTTGGTGCGGGCCGGCAAGATACTGCGCGTCCCCGACAAGGACGAGGTCGCGGCGATATCGCGCGGCGACGCGGTGCAGGAATACCGCACCCACGTCGCCGATTGGAACGCCTATCGCCAGAAGCTCGCCGAGGCAGCGGGGACCGTTCCCGCGGAAGGGCGCACCGCGGTCAGCGGCAAGATCACGACCAAGGTCGACGACAAAATGGCGCGCGGAGAGCCCAAAGACGTGGTCAAACTGTCGAAGGGCGAACCTGTCGGCGCCGCGGCGGGCAAGGGCAAGCCGCCCAGCAATGCCGAGCGCATCCGTATGCTGGAAGAAGAGGTGGTGTCCCGAGAGAAAGCGCTCGCCGAGGCCAACTCGCGCATCACGCAGCTCGAGAGGACCCTCAAGGACATGCAGAAGCTGACCGAGCTTAAGAGCCCGGGCATGGCGGCGGCTCAGAAGCAGGCGCAGCAGGCAGCCGCTCCGAAGCCGGAGGCGAAGCCCGTCCCGCAGCCGGTGCCCGCGAAGCCGGAAGCGGTTGCGGTTGCGAAACCGGAACCAGCCGTTGCGCCGGTGCCCAAGCCTCAGGCCGCCGCCCAGCCAAAACCGAAGCCTGCCCCCGCGCCCCAGAAGCGCGAGCCCGAGCTGATGGATGAGATCATGGCAGCGGCGACCGATCCGCTGTACCTTGGCGCGGGCGGTGCTATCGTGCTCGGCGGGCTGGCGTTCTGGATGGTGCGCCGGCGCCGCACGGGGGCGAACCAAAGTGACAGTCCGCCCATCGCACCCAGCCTGGGCATGGCGGCTGCCGCTGCGGCGGGGGCAGCCGCCGTGACTGGAGACACCGCCGCAGATTCGACCGCCCAGACACCGGCCGCTGCGTCCGGGGACGATGTCGATCCGATGCAGGAGGCGGAGGTCTATATTCAGTACGGGCGCGATGGCCAGGCCGAGGAGATACTGAAGGAAGCGCTGGCCAGGAATCCGAAGCGCGAGGACGTGCAGTTGAAGCTTCTCGAAGTATATGCCGCGCGCAAGGACAAGAGCGCTTTCGGCAAGGTCGCCGGCGACTTCAACAAACTTACCGGTGGCGCCGGTGACAACTGGCTGAAGGCGGCGGCGATGGGCTTTGCGCTCGATCCCGCGAATCGCCTGTACGCGGCCGGCAAGGATGCGGCGACGGCCACGGTGGTCGGAGGCGGTGCCGGCAGCGCTGCCGACATCGATCTCGATCTCGGTGGCGGTGGCGCTCCCCGCACCTCGACCGACATCATGCTCGACGCCGGGGCCGCGGAAGCGGCG
>JBGQGU010000202.1:0-6102 GCA_041497655.1 Gammaproteobacteria bacterium | reverse complement strand
GTAGAAGACGAATGCGAAGGCGGCAGCGAGCAGCGCGGCGGGAACGGCAAACGGGGCGAGCGTCCGCAGCAGCACGCGCATCAGGGCGCCAGCCGCTCAATCCGCCAGCGCCCGCCGCGGGCGCTGCGGTAGAGGATACGGTCGTGCAGCCGGTCCTCGCGTCCCTGCCAGAATTCGAACGCCTCCGGCACCAGGCGGTAGCCGCCCCAGTGCGGAGGGCGCGGCACGGCGCCGGGGTATTTCCGCGCCACGGCGGCGAAGCGGCGCTCGAGCGGACCGCGGCCCGCCACGAGGGCGCTTTGCGGCGAGGCCCAGGCTGAGAGCTGGCTGCCGCGCGGCCGCGTGGCGAAATATTCGTCCGATTCGCGCGCCATCAGCTTTTCCACGCGCCCGTCTATGCGCACCTGGCGCTCGATCTCACCCCAGTAGAACAGCAGGCTCGCGCGCGGGTTGCGCGCCAGCTCGCGCCCCTTGCGGCTGCGGTAATGGGTGTAGAACACGAAACCGTGCGCGTCGAAACCCTTCAGCAGCACCATGCGCAGCGACGGGTGGCCGGCGGGCGTCGCGGTCGCGAGCGCAACGGCGTCCGGCAGCGGCTTCACCGTCGCCTGCGCCTCCCCGTACCACCGCGTGAACTGCGCGATCGGGTCGTTTTCGACGTCTTTTTCGGTCAATGGCTGGCGAGTGTCTGGCACGCGCGGAATTGTACCGTGTTACGGCGAAATAAGCCGCCGGGGCGCCAGGACCGCCAGGACAAACAAGAATGGAACCGCAGATAAATGCCGTTACAAACATCATCGGGCAGTGACCGTGTGCACTGATTCTCTGCGGTACGCGATCTGATCACGCAAAAGAAGCACAGTTTGTAACGGCATAAACGCAGATAAACGGATAAGAACAAGAAGTCGACTCACGACCCACGAATCACAATCCACGGTATCTATGAACCGCCCAGTCGGACATTTCTTCCCCATCACGCAGTCTATTTAAATATTTCTGCGAGCCACGCAGCCTATACTTGCCGCCGCCACAACTACGCTGTCATAAACGTTTGATTTCCGGGAAAGGATGACAACCAAACCGGCGCGGGTGTCTAATTAGCCGACAATCAGGAAGTTCACTATACGTTGGACGAACACTCTGATATTGACGCGTTACACCGATGTCGGGAATTATGACTGTCAGTGGAAAAAACGGAAGTCAAGAAGCAAAGATTTCACGCTGGGGCGTAGCGGCTTTGCCGTTGAGCGTATTCGTTGGTGTCGTACTGGGTGCAGGTATCGGTGTAGCGATGGATAACATCGGCATTGGCGTTGCTATCGGGGCAGGTCTTGGTGTTGGCGTCGGGGTTGCCGTAACGGTTGCGGTATTTGTATTCCACTCTTCCGAACCGCCGGATTCCCGGTGATGAGCTTTGTAAGAAGCTCGACGGGATGTTCGCCTACCAACTCGTTCGAGCGCCCTAATTCCCATAAAGCGGCAGTAACGAGTGTCCGGTTGTCGGGCGCTCGACTCGAATCTTAGCCGACCTGACTCATGAACGAGTTTGCATGCCGGGGAGGACTGTGACGCGTTCCTTGATAGTTGTTTTGCTTTTGCTGGCTTCGGCAACAGGGGTATCCATTGCTCAACAGAGCGCGGCTCCGCCGGCCAACGGTTGCGGCGAAGTGATGACGATCGAAACGCACGATCGCACCACGACGCGCTACACGCTCGCGCGTGCGCAGGGCGCGCCAGCTCAAGACGCGCGAATTGCGCTGGTGCTGCTCGTGGGTGGCGGCGGGAATCTCAAGCTCGACGACAAGGGTTGCCCGCGGTCGCTGTCGGGTAATGTGCTCATGCGCATGCGGCCGCTTTTTCATGGCGCGGCCCTCGTCACCGCGCTGGTCGATGCGCCGTCCGATTTCCCCGGCGGTGACGGCCTGGCGGGATTCCGGATAGCGCCGCAACATGCGGATGATTTGGGAAAGGTGATCGTCGACGTGCGGACGCGCGCAAATGGTTCCGTCTGGCTGGTGGGGCACAGCCGGGGAACGATTTCCGCCGCGAACGCTGCCGCGCGGCTTTCGGGTCCGGCCGCGCCAGACGGGTTGGTGCTCATGTCCGCCATGATGTCGGGCGACGCGCGCGCACGGAAGGCCTTCGCGGCGCAGACCGTGTTCGATCTGCGGCTGGAAGCGATCAAGATGCCGGTGCTGGTCGTCGGGCATGCCGCCGACAACTGCGTCCGCTCGCCGGCGGGACTCATGGGAAACATCACGGCGAGGACCCAAGGCGTGCGCGAGCAGGTTGCCACCGTCACCGGTGGTCCTATCAATCCCGATCGGGCACCGAGTCTCTCGGCCTGCGAGGTCCGCGAGCCGCATGACTATGTCGATCAGGATGCAGAGGTCGCCACCGGCATCGTGCGGTTCATCCGCGGCGGAAGCTATTAGTCTCTGTGCGAGCAGCGAGGTCGTCTTACAACCGCGTTCACCCTGACGCCAAGCTTCCCCCGAAATGGTTGACACATTGGGCTAACGAGCCCGGACGTGTCAGATGGCAAGTTCAGGCCCTCGCAAGGTGGCGAGGGTTGGTGAGCAGTTCAGGGTTTGCGCCCGCCGCGCCCCTGGCGCATGCTGTATTTCGCGCGGTAGTGCTGGGAGAGGATCTTGCGCGTTTGCGCATAGAGGTGCGGGTTGCGGCCGGCCGGCGGTTGGTTCGACTGCGCCGCCTCGGGGCGCGACGACTGGCCGGGTTTTCTTGCGGATGGCTTGCGCATGACTGCGATTATACGGGTGGTGCAAGCAGAAGCAGGATCAGGGATTCAGGATTCAGAGTGGTTCCCACGCGTTGATCGGCGATTGATCGTCCGTTCCAACGCGTGGAGTTAAACCGGCGCAAAGTGTCCGGTTTAACGCTTCTTTAGGGTGACGCCGACCCCCGCCGAGTGCATGTTGAGGAACACCGTATCGTAGGCCGGATCGGTGGTGACGGCCTCGACGTAGCGCGGATCGGGCGGGGGCGAAGCCATGTTGTGCGCGACGATGAGGCCGCCGGGCCGCGTGAGCGGCGCGAGCTTCTGCAGGTAGTCGGGATAGCCTTCCTTGTCGGCGTCGATGAAGACGAGGTCTAGCGGCTCCTTCAGCTTCATTACTTCCACGTGAGCATCGCCCAGCACCAGCGTCGCCTGCTTGAGCAATCCAGCACGCTCGTAGTTCTGGCGCGCCAGTTCGTGCCGCCCGCGATCGATCTCGTATGTCGTGAGCCGGCCGCCGGTTCTCGCGAGGGCGAGCAGGATCCACAGGCCCGAGTATCCGGTCGAGGTGCCAACCTCCACCACGTGCTTCGCGCCGATGGATTCCGTCAGTATCCGCAGCAGCCGCCCGTCCTCCTCCGGCACGCTGAGATAGCGATGGTTGCGATTCACCTCATCGAGCACTGCAAGGACGCGCCTTTCTTCAGAGGTATTACCCCTGGGCGCATGCTCCAGCGCCCTGAAGCGCTGTGCGTGGGCCGTCGCGTAGGGCAGGGTGGCAGCCGCGGTTCCGAGCGCGAGCGAAGCGCCCAGCGCCGCACGTCGTGCGGGCCTGAACGGTCGCGTCATCTGGCGAAACGTCAGCCGATGAGATGCCAGGTGCCGTCGCCGCCCGGGCAGGCCTTCGCCCGGGTCGTCTCCTTGCGATCGCCGGTCGTGACCCTGAGGTCGAACTCGCGGCAGTTCACGCCTTTCTGCTCGAAGCCGCGTATTGGCGTCAACAGGTAGGTCGTGCGTTCATCGGCGCTCTTCCACGTTACGCGCTTCTTGTCGCCCGCCAGCTCCAGCGCGTGGCCGATGCAGGCGCGGTCGGTCTGGTCGATATCGCGGCCGATCTTGGCGCCGATGACCGCACCGGCGACCGTGCCGACCAGGATCGCGATCTGCCGGTTTTCCCCCTTGCCGACCTGTGAGCCGATCGCGCCACCTGCGACGGCGCCGATGACTGCGCCGACCGCTTGGCGGTTGCAGCGGCCATCCACGACGCCATAGTGCTTGTCCCACTTTTTCCCGGTGTAGCCGGTGTAGGCATCACCTTTCTTGCGCTTGCCGTGCGCGGGGGCCCAAGGCGGGGGGTCGCCGTAGGAATTCAGCGGCACGGCGGTCGCGAGGGCACCGCCCACGAGGGCGAGCAGGGTCAGGGTGCGGAAAAGACCAGAGCGAGCGTGCATTTTGTCCTCCTCTCTTCTATAGGATGCCAACGGCATCAACGCATTGGACCGCAGTTCGGTTGTCAAGTTTTCCCGCGATTCCGTCGCCGAACAGCGACGCCCGACAAGCGTTGAGCACTAAGAGCCGGTCGAATCACGATCCACGATTCACGACCCACGCCTTTCCGGGTATCAGCCGCAGGCACCAATCGCCCCGCACGCCGTGCAGAACTCGCAGCCATCCTTGTGGATCACCGCCGCGTTGCCGCATTCCGCACAGCGCTTGCCGGGCAGGACGCGATAGGCGGCGCCTTCGTGCACCGGCATGCGGTCGTCCTCGGGGATCTGGAGCACGCCCATCTCGTTCAACGGGTAGCCGCGCTCGTCAAGCACGCCGAGCATCGCGTAGCGGTGGATGATGAGGCGCGCGCAATAGGCCATCGTGCTCGGGAAATTCTGCTGTTTCTGCTCCCCCGGCACCCGCGCCATGAAGTCGCCAAGCGGTTCGGCGTAATTGAGGAGCTTGCGCAGCTTCATGCCGATCCACGCCGGGTCGATCACGCGCATGTCGAGCGAGAGCAGCTTGCACAAGCCGTCCAGCGCGCGCGGATATTCGCCCGCCATCCACACCGAGTACGGACGGCGGTGACCGCCCGGCAGCATCAGCTCCTTCAGGATCAGCAGGAAGTCATCGCCGGCGCGCGGATTGTGCACGTCCACCGTCCATGACATGGTGCCGTCGGTCCCGGTCTTGGGTTCCTTCTTCGCGTATAGCGCTTCGAGCACCGGTGATCTGCCGTCTGCTTTCGAGAACGCGCCGAGCTGGTCCACGCGGTAACGCACGATGCGCGCGAACGCCGCGACCAAACTCGGTACGCGCCGCACTTCGCCATCGGGCGGCATCGGGCAGTCGAAGGCATCGTCGCCCGCGGTGCGCGCCAGGATCTCGAGCTTCATCTTGAGCCAGGCCTTGTCCTGCGCGCGCATGTCCATCGAGAGCGTCTTGGCGACCGCGCCCAGCCCCCGCGGCTGGTCGGTGCCGTTGACCCATACTTCGAACGGGAACGGCTCGCCGTTCTCGACGTGGCCGACGAAGATCCCGAACTGGCCGAGCGGCGACTCCACCATGTAGGTCCAGGAGGGGTTGCCGGCGGCGAGCTTCGGCCGCCCCGGCCAGCGCAGGCTCGAGAGCGCGGGCTGCGGCGCCGCCTCCAGCCGGATGCGGCGGTCCGCGCTGGTGTCGAGGTCGTTCGGCTGCTCGGCTTCGGGAGAGGGCGCGACCGACAGCACGCTCCCGAGCACCTTGTTCGGCCGGTAAGTGGTGATGCCCTTCAGCCCCGCCTTCCAGGCCTCCAGGTAGAGGTTCTTGAACTGCTCGTACGGATAGTCCTCGGGCACGTTGACGGTCTTGCTGATCGCGGAGTCCACGTACGGCGCGACCACCGCCACCATGCGCATGTGATCGAGCGCCGAGATGTCCATTGCGGTCACGAATGCGCGCGGGAGCTTTGCCGCGTTTCCGCCGAGATGCCGGTAGAGCCGCCAGGCATGGTCCTCGACGTCGTAGGTCTTCATCGAGTTGTCGGGCATGCGCTTCTTGCGCTGGTAGGTCCAGGAGTAGGGCGGCTCGATGCCGTTCGAGGCGTTGTCGGCGAAGGCGATCGAGATGGTGCCGGTGGGCGCGATCGAGAGCAGGTGGCTGTTGCGGATGCCGTGCCTGCGGATTTCACCCTTCAACCGCTCCGGCAGGCGCGAAGCGAAGCGCGGCGCGGCGAGATAGTGCTCCGCGTCGAGCATCGGGAAGGCGCCTTTTTCCAGCGCCAGCCCGATCGACGCGGCGTATGACTCGTCGCGCATCGCTTCGGCGATCCTCGCCCCCATGTGGCGTGCCTCGTCGGTGTCGTAGCGCAGCCCCAGCATGACGAGCGCGTCGCC
>JBGQGU010000201.1:0-6104 GCA_041497655.1 Gammaproteobacteria bacterium | reverse complement strand
TTCTACGCGTGATCATGGGTTGGTTCCCTCATCCCTCATAAATCTCAAACTCCAAATCCCAATCTCCAAATCACAAACAAAACTCAAATTCCAAACTCCAAACGTTTGGTGCTTAGTGCTTGAGATTTGGTGCTTGTTTGTAATTTGGTGCTTAGCATTTAGTGCTTGTCTTATCCCTCCGCCCTCATCCCTCGCTAAAAAGGTACCTTCATTCCCCTCTGCACCGCCGGCCGCGCGGAGATCGCGTCGAACCAGCGCTTGACGTGCGGAAAGTCGTTGAGGTCCGTCTTGTGCCACTCGAAGCGCGCGACCCAGGGATAAGTCGCGATGTCCGCCACCGAGTAGCTGTCGGCAAGGAATTCGCGGTCCTTGAGGCGCTCGTTCATGACGCCGTAGAGCCGGCGCGTTTCCCTGGTATAGCGCTCGATGGCGTACGGCACCTGCTCCTTCGCCGCGCGCAGGAAATGGTGCACCTGTCCGAATATCGGCCCGACGCCCCCCATCTGGAACATGAGCCATTGCAGCGCGACGGTGCGGTCGCGCACCGAGGCTGGCAGCAGTTTGCCGGTCTTGCCCGCGAGATAGATGAGAATCGCGCCCGATTCCATCATGGTAATCGGCTCGCCGTCGGGCCCCTCCGGGTCGACGATGGACGGGATCTTGCTGTTGGGGTTGATCCTTACGTACTCCGGCTTGAACTGCTCGCCCTGGCCGATGTTGATCGGGTGCACGCGGTAGGGCAGCTCGATCTCCTCCAGCATGATCGAGACCTTGCGGCCGTTGGGCGTGGTCCACGTGTACAGATCTATCATTTCGCTCGTTCGTCGCTCATCAAGAATTGCGTGAGTCGTGAATCGTAATTTGTGATTCGTAGCATCCTTAAACCGCTGATACGGGGTTAGGTCGAATCACGACCCACGAATCACGAATCACTTCTCCGCCAGCGCCTGGCGGATTGCCGCCAGGCGGGCGGTATCTATATCGCCGCGGATGGCTGTGGCGTTTTTCGACGCCTGCGCGATCTCGCCGGCCTTCACCGCTGCGGCCGCCGCGCGTGCGCGCTCGAGCCGCGCCTGTGCAGGGCCGGCATCGGGCTCGCCGGCAAACGCTGCCGTTACCAGCTCCGCGAAGCGCTCCGGCCTGCGCCAGGCGTCAACGGTGTTGAAGAGATCCAGCACGGACTGCGCGTCCAGTTCAGCGGCGTCCAGCACGGTGTTGCCGTGGCGCGCCGCGAGCAGCGCCAGGTCCCGGCAGTCGGCGGGGGCCTTGAGCCGGCCGGTCAGCGACTCGACCGCGAGCGGGTAGAGCGAGCGCGCCAGCGCGGCGAAGCGCGCCGGCAGCCTCGCTCCCGCCGCCGCCGCGGCGTCCAGCACGCGCATCGCCTCCTGGGCGGCGTCGGCATCGTTCCACAGCGCGTCCACTTCCGGCATCACGCGCGCGAGCGCGCCGCACTCGCGCAGCACCTCGAACATGCGGGAGGGCCTCGCTTCCATCAGCCCGCGCGCGACTTCCTGCCATACCCGCTCCGCCACCAGCGCGTCCGCCTCGCCGTTCCGGGCCATCTCGCGCATCAGCTTCATCGTCTCGGGCGCGATGCGGAAGCCGAAGCGCGCGGCGAATCGCGCCACGCGCAGGATGCGCACCGGGTCCTCGGCGAAGGCTGGGCTCACGTGGCGCAGCACGCCGGCGTTGAGATCGGCCGCGCCGTTGAATGGATCGATGATGCGGCCGTCCGCGTCCCGGGCGATCGCGTTGATAGTGAGGTCGCGCCGCGCGAGATCCTGCTCGAGCGTCACGTCGGGCGCGGCGCGGAATTCGAAGCCGTGATAGCCGCGCGCGGTCTTGCGCTCGGTCCGCGCCAACGCATACTCCTCGTGGGTCCCGGGGTGCAGGAATACCGGGAAGTCCTTCCCGACCGGCTTGTAGCCCAGGCTCACCATTTCCTCCGGGGTCGCGCCGACGACGACGTAGTCGCGGTCCTTGACCGGCAGGCCCAGCAACTCGTCGCGCACCGCTCCGCCGACGCAGTAGATCTTCATGAAATGGTGAACGGTAAATGGTGAACGGCGAACGGTGAAGCAATCCCCGCCCGCGGGGCGAGGGAGAACGAGGGTGTGAGTCTACTGTTCACTGTTCACCGTTCACGGGCTCATTGCGGTGTCCGCGTTCGCGAAACTCCTGGTAGCGCGCGCGCGGCGTGCGCTGGCCCAGATACGATGGCGCCACGGCCTCCAGCGCCGCCGGCGCGATGCCGAAGGGAAAGTCGCAACTGCAGACGTTGTCCACCTTCATCGAGTAATAGTTGTCGCGCGTCATGAGCTTCACCGGCAGGAGTTCCATGGCAAGGGCCTGGCAGTAGGAGAGCGCGTCGTTCAACCCCACCACCGGCCGCCGCCGCCCGGTCACCGTCCCGACGTACTCGACCAGCTTGCGCAAGGTGTAGACGCGGGGGCCGCACAGGTCGTAGCTCCTGCCGAAGCTGCCAATGTCGGCGAGGCCCTTCACGAACGCCGCCGCCACGTCCTCGACGAACACCGGCTGGAAGCGCGCGCCCGGGCAGGCCAGCGCCACCACGGGCGAGTACCTCAGCACCGTCGCGAACAGGTTGAGAAAGCTGTCCCCGGGCCCGAACACGACCGACGGGCGGTAGACGGTCCACCCGAGTCCCGATTCACGTACGATCGCTTCGGCCTCGCCCTTGGTGCGGAGGTAGCGGCTGGGCGCATCGCGGGCGGAGGAGAGCGCGCTCATGTGCAGCAGCCGCCCGATGCCGCTCTCGCGGCACGCCGCAACGACCTTGCGCGCGAGCTCGACGTGGGCCGCCTGGAAGCTCCGGTCGCCGCGGCCGTCGTGCAATACGCCGACCAGGTTGATCACCGCGTCCGCTCCGCGCACGAACGCCGCGAGCTGCGCAGGATCGTGGATGTTGGCGGGGGCGACGTCCACCGTCGGCAGCAGGATCAGCTGCTCCTTGGCGCGCTCGCGATCGCGCGTCGCCACGCGGATACGGTAGCCTGCCGCGGCCAGCGCGTGGCAGACGTGCCGGCCTATGAAGCCGCTCCCGCCGAGAACACAGACGGTCGTGATCTCCATTCCCGCTGTTACCGTTCACCGTTCACGGATAACCGCTCACTCATCACCAGATCAAGCGGGTCGGTTACCGGCGCTCCCTTGTTCTCCTGCCGGGGCCCGACCATGCCCAGGCGCTGCTTGAGCGACTGCACTTGCTGGCTGAAGCTGTGGGCGTAGTAGGTCGCGTTCGCCATCACGTTCTTCACGTAAAGGCGTGTCTCGGTGAACGGAATGGTCTCGGCGAAGACCGCGCCTTCCATCGCGGCCTCCGGGCGCCAGGCGCGCGCCCGGCTCGGGCCGGCGTTGTAGGCGGCCAGGGCGAGCACCGGCTGGCCGTCGAGCGCGTCGAGCACGTGGCGAAGATAGTAGGTACCGATACCGACATTGGCGCCCACCTCCGTGACCTGCGACCAGCGCCAGTTCTTGAGCCCGATCCGCTTCGCCACCCAGCGCGCGGTACCCGGCATGAGCTGCATCAAACCGCTCGCGCCCGCCACCGATCTCGCTTCCGGGATGAAGCGGCTTTCCTGCCGGATCAATCCGTAGACCCACGCCTCGTCCAGCGCCAGCTGGGTGGTGTGGGTCTTGAGCACATCGCGGTAGGGCGCGAGATAGCGCAACCCGAAGTCGTGCAGCCCGACGGTGCGATCCGCGGTGTTGATGGCGCGGTCATAGACCTCGTGGCGGCGCGCGACCTCCGCCGCCGCGAGAAGCTGCCGGTCCTCGAAGCCACGTATGGCCCACAGCCACTCCCCGTTCGCCTCCGTGCGCAGATTGAGGCGGTAGAGTTCGAGCGCGCGCCGCAGGCCGGCATGCTGGCCCATGGCGCGAATGTCCTCCGCGCCCGGCTTGTAGGCGGTGGCCGGCGCCGCTATCTTGGCGCCCATTTCCTCCAGCGCGAGCTGCCCATAGAAATTGAATTCGGTTGCCAGCGGCTGGAGCAGCTCGTTCGCCTCTTTCTCGCGGCCCATCGCTATCAGGGCCCGCGCCTTCCAGTAACGCCAGGCGGACACCGATCGTTCCCTTTCGGTCATGGCGCCGACCGCCGCGAGCACTTCCCGCCAGTCGCGGGCACGCAGCGCGGCACGCACCTTCCAGGAGAGCTGCAGGTCGGAGAGATCGCCGGCACGCGCGTACCAGGCAAGGGCGTCGGGATCGTGGCGCATCGCGCCCAGGTACCCGATCATGCCCCAGACGTAGGCGCGTTCCTCCAGGGAAAAGCGCTCCTCGACCCCGGTCCAGTGGCGCGCCGCCTGCGGAGGCGCGACGCGCGCGAGACGGTGGACGGCAAACATGGCGGTCTCGCGACCGGCGCGGTTCTTGAGGTTGTAGCCCTTCCGCTCAAGATAGCTTGCGGGGTTGGACGCAGCCTGCTCGAGCGATCGTGGCTCCGGCGCCTGGCCCGCCGGCAGCCACTCCGCGATCCAGCGCGCGTGGCTCACCCGCCCGGCTTCCAGCGCCAGCCGGATCCGCGACCACACGTCATCGATTGAGATCATGCCGGCCGCGACCAGCGCATCGAGCAGCGGCGTGCAATTGTCGGGAAGATCGCGTGTGACGAACCACAGTGACCGCGCCTCGGGCAGAGTTTCCTCCGGCTTTGTCTGCATCCGGGACTGCAGCGCGTAGCAGGTGATCTCGACGTCGCTGCCGGCGAGCAGCGGCAACTCGGCGTTGAATAGCTCCCACTCCCCGCGCTGGCCGAGCAACTTGAGCCACTCGTTTCGCAGCTGTTCCGAGAGGGGCCCGTCGCGGTTGGCGGCGAGAAAGCCGCGCACTTCCTCGGCGGAAGCTTGCTCGAGCCTCAGGCTCAATTGCCAGTAGGCGACATACGGCTCGAGCAGGTGGCCCTGCAGGTGCCTGGCATGCGTTTCGAGCCGGGCCGCGTTCTTGGACTGGAACGCCTCGCGCGCGGCGAGCAAGTCTTCATCCAGCGCGGCGCCCTGTGCGGTCGCTGCGATGAGCAGCAGCAAAGCAGGCCAATGCTTTCTTATATCCAACACGAAATCCCCTGTCTAGCGGCTTCATTTTAACCGGTTTATTAATCCGCCCGCACTCCCCACAACGCGCCACGAGGATTGCAGTTGACGCAACCAGCTCAATTAGCGGCGGGCGGATCAGCCAAGAAAGAGCTTGTAGGCGGGATTGCGGGTTTCTTCGTGGCAGGGGTAGCCGACCCGGGCGAGGAAGGCGCGGAATTTTCGCTTGTCCTCCGGCGGCACCTGCATGCCGACCAGCACGCGTCCGTAGTCAGCGCCGTGGTTGCGGTAGTGGAACAGGCTGATGTTCCAGTCGCCCCTCATGGCAGAGAGGAATTTCATCAGCGCGCCCGGCCTCTCGGGGAACTCAAAGCGGTAGAGGATCTCGTTATCCACGCTCGGCGCGTGACCGCCCACCGTGTGCCGGATGTGGAGCTTGGCGAGCTCGTTGTCGCTGAAGTCGAGGGTCTTCAACCCGCGCCGGCGGAGCCTGCCCACCAGCCTCCGGGTCTCCTCGCTGTCGCGCACTTGCACACCGACGAAAACGTGGGCCTGTCGGGGGTCGGCGTAGCGGTAGTTGAACTCGGTGATGTTGCGCGCCCCGATCAACGAGCAGAACTGGCGGAAGCTGCCGGGCCGCTCGGGGATGGTCACAGCAAGGATTGCCTCGCGCTTCTCGCCGAGCTCGGCCTCCTCCGCGATGAAGCGCAGCCGGTCGAAGTTGACGTTGGCGCCGCTGGCGACCGCCACGAGCGTCCTGCCACGCGCGCCGGTGCGCTCGACCCAGGCCTTGGCGCCCGCGATCGCGAGCGCTCCGGCAGGCTCGAGAACCACTCGCGTGTCCTCGAACACGTCCTTGATCGCGGCGCAGATGGCGTCGGTGTCGACCCGGATCACGCCGTCCACCAGCTCGCGGCACAGGCGGAAAGTCTCGCGCCCGACCTGCTTCACCGCCACGCCCTCGGCGAACAGCCCGACCTGCGCGAGCTTCACGCGCCGGCCGGCCTTGAGCGAGCGATACATCGCGTCGGCGTCCTCCGGCTCCACCCCGAT
>JBGQGU010000200.1:0-6120 GCA_041497655.1 Gammaproteobacteria bacterium | reverse complement strand
CCCCATCGCCGCGACCACGTACGGGCTGATCATGGCCGGGATGATGCCAAGCTTCACTTCCGAGAGGCGGAAGGTCGCGCCGCGCTCGGCGATCGCGATGTCGCACGCCGCGACGAGGCCCACGCCGCCGCCGCGCGCCGCGCCGCGCACGCAGGCGATGGTCGGCTTCTCCAGCGTGTAGAGCGTGTGCAGCATCATTGCCGTGGCGCGCGCATTCTCCAGGTTCTGCTCGCGCGAGAACCTGGCGCTTCGTTTCATGTGCTCGATGTCGGCGCCGGCGCAGAAATTCTTTCCGGCGCCGGTGATGACGATGGCGCGCACCTTGGGGGTTGCTTCGAGCTTCCTCAACGTCGCCGTGAACACATCCACCATTTCCGGGTCGAAGGCGTTGTGTACTTCCGGCCGGTTCAGCATCACTGTCGCGTTGCCGTCGGCATCGATTTGGGAAAGGACCTTCTGGCTCATGATGGTTCCGCGGTCGGGAAGGCGCACATTATAGCCGCGTAACGAGAGTTTGCAGTTTGCAGCGGGCAGTTTGCAGTTGCTGCCAGCTGACGGCTGCCAACTTCTGCCGTTACATGCGAAAAATGCCGAAATGCGTCTCCTCGACCGGCGCGTTGAGACCAGCGGCGATGCCGAGCGCGAGGGTGTTGCGCGTTTCCCTGGGATCGATGATGCCGTCGTCCCACAGCCGGGCGGTGGCGTAGTAGGCGCTCGACTGGCGCGCGTACTGCTCCATGATCGGTGCCTTGAAGGCGTCCTCCTCCTTCCTGCTCCATTCCTTGCCGCCCTTTTCGAGCGCTTCGCGCTTCACCTGCGCCAGCACGCCGGCGGCCTGCTCGCCGCCCATTACCGAAATCCTGGCGTTGGGCCACATCCACAGGAAACGCGGCGAGTAGGCGCGCCCGCACATGCCGTAGTTGCCGGCGCCGAAGCTGCCGCCGACGATGAGCGTGAACTTGGGCACGCGCGCGCACGCGACCGCAGTCACCATCTTGGCGCCATCCTTGGCGATGCCGCCGTGCTCGGCTTTTTTCCCGACCATGAAGCCGGTGATGTTCTGCAGGAACACGAGCGGAATGGCGCGCTGGCAGCAGAGCTCGATGAAATGCGCGCCCTTCAGCGCCGACTCCGAGAACAGAATGCCGTTATTGGCGAGAATCCCCACCGGGTGGCCCTCGATGTGCGCGAAGCCTGTCACCAGCGTCGCGCCGTAGCGCGCCTTGAACTCGTCGAACTCGGCCGCATCGACCACGCGCGCGATGATTTCCCGCGCGTCGAACGGCGTGCGCGGGCTCGCCGGGATCACGCCGTACAGCTCCTCAGGGTCGTATAGCGGCGGTCGCGGCTCCTGCATGGCGACGCCCGCCCGCCCGGCCCGGTTGAGATTGGCCACGGCGCGGCGCGCGAGCTCGAGCGCGTGGCGGTCGTCCTCGGCGTAGTGGTCGGCCACGCCCGAGATGCGCGTATGCACGTCGGCGCCGCCCAGTTCTTCCGCCGTCACTACTTCCGCGGTGGCCGCCTTCACCAGCGGCGGGCCCGCGAGGAAGATCGTGCCCTGGTTCTTGACGATGATGGCCTCGTCCGACATCGCCGGCACGTACGCCCCGCCCGCCGTGCACGAGCCCATCACCACCGCGATCTGGGCGATGCCGGCCGCCGACAGGTGGGCCTGGTTGTAGAAGATGCGGCCGAAATGCTCCCGGTCGGGAAACACCTCATCCTGGCTCGGCAGGTGCGCGCCGCCGGAATCCACGAGATAGATGCAGGGCAGGCGGTTCTCGAGCGCGATCTCCTGCGCGCGCAGGTGTTTTTTCACCGTGAGCGGATAGTAGGTACCACCTTTGACGGTGGCGTCGTTGGCGACAATGACGCATTGCTGACCGCTCACCCGGCCGACGCCGGTGACGAGGCCGGCAGCGGGCACGGGCTCCTGGTACACCTCCCACGCCGCGAGCGCAGAGAGCTCGAGGAACGGCGTGCCGGGGTCGAGGAGCGCCGCCACGCGCTCGCGCGGCAGCAGCTTGCCGCGGCCCTGGTGCTTTTTCCTCGCGGCGCCGCCGCCGCCCTGCCGCACCACGGCCAGCCTTTCGTTCAGCTCCGCGACTTGACCGCGCATGGCGTCCGCCGCGGCCTTGAACTCCGCGGAGGAGGTTTTCAGCTTGGACTTGATGACGAACATGTCAATATCGGCGGTTCCACTGTTTGTCAAAGCCGAGCGAGTTCATCTTCGTACGCCTCAAGCGCTGCGCCATCAAAGCAGGCGAAGACGATCAGTTCGGGATGGGGATGGGCAGCTGCGAAGTTCATGCTTTCGCGCACCGCGATTTTCACCGCCCGCTCCAGCGGGTAGCCGTAGGCGCCGCAGCTGATCGCGGGAAAGGCGATGGTCTTCAACCTGCAGGCGGCTGCAAGCTTGAGGCTTTCGCGATAGCAAGAGGCGAGCAGCTCCGGCTCGCCGTGCTTGCCGCCGCTCCAGACCGGCCCCACGGTGTGGATGACGTGCCTTGCGGCGAGCTGGTAGCCACGGGTGATCTTCGCCTGCCCGGTTGGGCAGCCGCCAAGCTTGCGGCACTCATCCAGCAACTGTGGACCAGCGGCGCGGTGAATCGCGCCATCGACCCCGCCGCCGCCCAGCAGCGTCGTATTGGCGGCGTTGACGATGGCATCCACCGCGAGCGTGACGATGTTGACCTGTCGGGCTTCCAGCCTATCGCGCATGCGCCGTCCGGGTTCCATGTTCAAAGTTCCAAGTTCCGAGTTCAAAGTTCCCAGTTCCAAGTTCAGAGTCGGAACCCTCGAATTGCAGCCCACTCCAATCTTGAACCTTGAACCTTGAACCTTGAACCATCCCTGTTTCACCAGCCGCCGGATTGGAGCCATTTGTCCACCTGGTCGAGCCGGTCCGAGCCCCAGAACGGCTCGCCGTCCACCACGATGTAGGGTGAGCCGAACACGCCGCGCTCGATCGCCGCATCCACCTCGATCCGCAGCCGCTCCTTGACCGCGGGGTCGTTCAGCGCCTGCGTGAGATCGCCCTTGTCCACCCCCAGCTTCGCCGCGACGTTGCCGGTGACTTCCGGGTTGGAGATGTCGCGGTCCTCCGCGAAATAGGCATGGTAGAGCGCCTGCGCAAGCTTCTTGGCAAGCGCGGCGTCCTTGTCGCTCACCCAGTAGAAGGCCCGGCTCGGCGCGGTCGCGCCTATGGGAAACTTTGTCGGCAGCTTGAACGGCACCTTGAACAGCCGCGCGCTGCGTGCGAGGTCGTGCGCGGCGTAGCTGCCCTTGAGCGGGATCGTCGGCAGCGGCTGCTGGCCGGTGATCTTGAACACAGCCCCGAGCAAGATCGGGCGCCACACCACGCTGCGGCCATGCTTCGCCGCGAGGTCGTCTATCTTCGTGCTCGCGAAATAGCCGTAGGGCGAGGAGAAGTCGAAATAGAAGTCGATCGGATTCGCCATGGAGTTCCGTTTCTCGTTGCTCGTCACTCGTCGCTCGTCCTTACTGCTTGCTTCGCACCAACTGCCATTCGCAGATCACCCGTCACCGGAAACGAGAAACGAGCAACGAGTCACGCATTTCTAGGCCATGCGTTCCAGGGCGATGGCAGTCGCCTCACCGCCGCCGATGCAGAGCGAGGCGATGCCGCGCTTGAGGCGGTATTTTTCCAGCGCCGCGAGCAGCGTCACCATGATGCGCGCGCCGGACGCTCCCAGGGGATGCCCCAGCGCGCAGGCGCCACCGTGCACGTTGACCTTGTCATGCGGGAGGCCGAGATCGTGCATGGCGGCCATGGCGACCACCGCGAACGCCTCGTTGATTTCGAAGAGATCGGTCGTTTTCGGATTCCAGCCGGTCTTCTCGAAGAGCTTCCGGATCGCCGCCACCGGCGCCGTGGTGAACCACTGGGGCTCCTGCGAGTGCGTACTGTACGCGATGATCTTTGCCAGTGGAGCGATCCCGCGCCGGTCCGCCGCGGAGCGCCTCATCAGCACCATTGCCGCCGCGCCGTCCGCGATCGAGCTTGAGTTGGCGGGGGTCACCGTGCCGTCCTTCCTGAACGCGGGCTTCAGCTGCGGGATCTTGTCGAGGTTGGCCTTGAGCGGCTGCTCGTCGATACTCACCACCGCTTCGGTCTTACCGCCGGCGAACTTCACCGGGACGGTCTCCTTTTCGAAGCCGCCGCCCTTGATCGCGTCCTGCGCGCGGGTGAGAGAGGTGATGGCGTAGCGATCCTGCGCCTCGCGCGAGAACTGATATTTGGCCGCACAGTCTTCGGCAAACGTGCCCATGAGGCGCCCGCGGTCGTAGGCATCCTCGAGCCCGTCGAGGAACATGTGGTCCTTCACTTCGCCGTGCCCGAGCCGCAGACCCGCCCGCGCCCTGAGCAGCAGGTAGGGCGCGTTCGACATGCTTTCCATGCCGCCCGCGACCATCACGTCGCTGGCGCCCAGCGCGAGCATGTCGTGCGCCAGCATCGCCGCCTTCATGCCCGAGCCGCACACTTTGTTGATGGTCATGCAGCCCACTGCAGGAGGCAGCCCTGCGCCAAGTGCCGCCTGGCGCGCCGGAGCCTGGCCCTGGCCGGCGGCGAGCACGTTGCCCATGATCACTTCCTGCACGTCCTCCGGCTTCACGCCGGCGCGTTCGACCGCCGCGCGGATGGCGATGGCGCCGAGCTCCGGCGCGGCGAGCGCCTTGAGGTCGCCCATAAAGCCGCCCATGGGCGTGCGAGCGGCGGACACGATTACGATGGGGTCATCACGCATAGGCCGTTACTCAAAGCGAAAGCTTAACCACTCAGGACACCAGTTCCGAGCCGATCGAAGGGCGGGGTAGGCAATTTGGACATTTGTTGAATGTTTTCAGTGTTAGTTAGTGGTCACTTCATAGGGGAAAACGGGTCCGGTGGGCGATATTCCGTTGCTGGGACCAAGCCCAGACGCCCTATCCGGCGACCGGCTCTTCCACTCTGGTTTGCCGGCCTGAATTACTCACCGCTCGGCCACGATTGATCAGTCTCGTCGTGCGTGCTTGAAGCACGCTGCTCTGAAGATCGGGACATTGCGACATCAGCGGGTTTCCTCGTAGAGCTCCCTGCCAATCAGCCACCGTCGAATCTCCGAGGTGCCTGCTCCGATTTCATATAGTTTGGCGTCGCGCAGCAGCCGGCCGGTGGGCGAGTCGTTGACGTAGCCCGTGCCGCCCAGGCACTGGATCGCCTCCAGCGCCATCCAGGTCGCGCGCTCGGCGGCGAAGAGTATGGCGCCGGCCGCATCCTTGCGGGTGACGTTGCCGGAGTCGCACGCGCGTCCGACCGCGTAAACGTACGCGCGGCAAGCGCTTGCCGTCACGTACATGTCGGCGAGCTTGCCCTGCATCAGCTGGAATTCCCCGATCGGCTGGCCGAACTGCTTGCGCTGGTGCAGGTGCGGGATCACCGCGTCGAGACAGGACTGCATGATACCGAGCGGGCCTGCTGCAAGCACTGCGCGCTCGTAGTCGAGCCCGCTCATCAGCACCTCGACACCTCGGCCCGCCATTCCCAGCACGTTTTCTTCCGGCACTTCGCAGTCGTCGAACACGAGCTCGCAGGTATTGGAGCCGCGCATGCCGAGCTTGTCGAGCTTTTGCGCGGTCGCGTAACCCTTGCAGCCCTTCTCAACGATGAACGCCGTGATGCCGCGCGCGCCGGCCGCGGGGTCGGTCCTGGCGTAGACGACGATCACGTCGGCATCGGGTCCGTTGGTGATCCACATCTTGGTGCCGTTCAGCACGTAACGGCCACTGCGCTTCTCGGCGCGCAGCTTCATGCTCATCACGTCGGAGCCGGCCCCGGATTCACTCATGGCGAGCGCGCCGACGTGCTCGCCGGAAATCAACCCGGGCAAATAGCGCCGCTTCTGCCGGTCGTTGCCGTTGCGACGGATTTGGTTGACGCACAGATTGGAGTGCGCGCCATAGGACAGTCCGACCGAGGCCGAGGCGCGACTGACTTCCTCCATCGCGACCACGTGCGCGAGGTAGCCCAAGTGGGTGCCGCCGTATTCCTCCTCGACCGTGATGCCGAGCAGTCCCAGCTTGCCCAGCTTGGGCCAGAGATCGCGCGGAAATTCATTG
>JBGQGU010000199.1:0-6128 GCA_041497655.1 Gammaproteobacteria bacterium | reverse complement strand
GCGCGTTTCGCCAAGGTCATCAAGGACGCGCATATCGAAACCGAGTAATCGGCGCCCGCAGGGCGCGACAGTTTTATTGCTGTACCCTCTAATGGAAACCTCGAACTGGAGAATATGAGATGGCGAATTTCGGCATAGCAGGATTGGATTGGCAACAGCGCATCAACTGGGACCGTCTGCGCAAGTACCGGCTCGAGCGGGCGCGCGAGCGGATGAAGGCGCACGGACTGAGCGCAATGCTCTGCATGTATGACGAGAACGTGCGCTACATCACCGGCACCCTCACTCCCGGCTGGAACCGCCTGAAGCCCGGCCTGCGCTACTGCCTGCTTTGCGGCGACGACGCGCCGGTTCTGTTCGAACAGGGGGACATCGGCGCGCAGATCCACCGCCATTCGCCGTGGATTCCGAAGGACCACGTGCGCTGGTCTTACGCGTGGATCAAGGGCGCGGCGGGCCCCGCGTCATTGCAGCAGGTCGGCAAATTCGTCAACGGGATCAAGCAGGAGATGAAGAAGGCGAACGTCGCGGGCGGCAAGCTCGGCGTGGACTTCGTCGACATCAACATGATCCAGATCTTCAAGGACGAGAAGATCGACTGGACCGACGGCATGACGGCGATGATGGAAGCGCGCGCCGTCAAGAACGAGGACGAGCAGGAGGCCCTGCGCATCGTGGGCGCGATCGGCGACGCCGCTCACTGGGAGTTCATGAAGTTCCTCAAGCCCGGGCGCACGGAAAACCAGATGACCGCGCACATCATGGAGTACCTCTACTCCATCGCCGGCATGGAGGACGTGGAGGACGTGATCGTCTCCTCCGGCCCCAACACCTGGCCCAATTGGCGCAACTTCTCCGACCGCATCATTCAGCCCGGCGACATCGTCTTCATGGACCTCGCCGCGCTCACCTGGAACGGCTACAAGTCCTGCTACTACCGCACCTACTGCGCGGGCAAGGAGCCGACCCGGGAGCAGAAGGACATCTACGCGACCGCACTCAAGTGGCTCTACGATTCCATGAAGGCCGTGAAGGTCGGAACCACGACGCGCGAGATCGCGTCGAAGTGGCCTTCCGCCAAGGAGGCCTGGGGCTACGCGGAGGAAGACCAGGGCGCGGCAAACCTGTGGGGCCACGGCCTCGGGCTCGCGCAATACGACCAACCGGTCATCTCGCGCATCTGGTCGCTCGACCATCCGGTCGAAATCAAGGATGGAATGGTGTTTGCGCTGGAGACCCAGCACGGCAAGATGTTCGAATGGGGGGTGCGCATCGAGGAGATGCTGATCGTGCACAAGGACCGCGTCGAGCTGATCTCCAACTTCCCGGTCGAGCAGATCACCGTCGTCGATCCCATGCCGGGCTATTCGACGCTCGGGTGGTCCAGGTAGGAGATCGCGGAGAATTCTCAACAATCACTGATGGAGGGAACCATGAACGCGCGGATATGGATTGCGATGACGGCGGCTTCAATCGCGGTGGTGCTTGCGGGCGGATGCGCAACGACTCCGCAGCCGCCGGTGGTCGTCGACGCGGTCATCGGCAACAACTTCGGCCACCTGCCGCTGTTCGTGGGGGTCGAGAAGGGCCTCTTCAAGAAGCACGGCGTCGACCTCAAGCTCAAGGTCGTCGATACCGGCACCGCCATGGTGAACGCCATGACCAGGCGCGAGGTGCAGATCGGCGACATGAGCGTGACCACCTTCCTCAAGGCACGGCATGCCGGCTCGCCGTTCCTGGTGGTGGGCATGATCATGAATGACGCCACGACCACCTTCGCCGACAACCCCCTCGCCATCGTCGCGAGGAAAGGCTCGGGCATCACGCGGGTGGAGGACCTGAAGGGCAAGCGCATCGGCCTGGCGAAGGAGCAGACCTCCGACGAGTACCTTAAGATGGTCCTCGCCCGGCGCGGCATGAAATACGGCGAGATGAACATCCAGAGCATCATGGCGCCGCCGGCGCTGGTCGGCGCCTTCGCGGCGGGCAAGATCGACGCGATGGTGTCGTGGGAGCCGTTTAACACCATGGGGTTGATGAGCGCGCCGGAATCGTACGAGGTGTTGCGCGGCGGCGGCCACCTGTCCTACATGATGATCGCCACGGTCCACGACCCGATGGTGCAGGACAACCCGAAGCTGATCCAGGCTTTTGTCAACGGGCTGGCGGCGGCTTCCCACTACACGCGACAGCATCGCGCCGAAGCGGTGACGATCTTTGCGAAATGGGTGCCGAACGTGAACCTCGACGTCGGGCGCAAGGCGATCCAGCATATCAACTTTGACCCCCGCATTTCGCGGGAGAGCCTGCGGGCGTTCGAAAACGCGCAGAACGACCTGCTCCAGAATACTATCAAGGGCGCGAAGCCGATGAGGATCACGGACATCGTTCTTACGTCCTACACGGAGGCTGCGCAGAAGGCGTATCCGGAGTACTTCGCGGACCTGCCGCCGGTGCGCTGAGGCGCTCCGGGCGGGAACCCAGCGCAACCCTGCAAGAATTCTGCGCATTGTCATTGATGCGCAGAATTCTTGAACTAGAACATTTTCCATTGCCATGCAGAATTTCGTAATTCCACTCTCCGAGCGGGAAGCGACGGATGCGTCTCGCGTCGGACCCAAGGCCGCAAACCTCGCCGCATTGGGCCGGGCGGGACTGCCGATACCGGACGGCATCTGCCTCGCCGCCGACGCCTACCGGATGCAAATCGCCGCACTGGGTCTGGAAGAAACGGCTCGCGAGGTGTTCTCTTCAGACGACGCCCAGGCACGCCGTAGCGCTCTCCGACTGCGAATGCAGCTTATGGAGCAGCCCGTCGCGGAAGAACTGCAGGAACCTTTGATCGCGGCGTGGCGATCCGTCACCCGGAACGGGACGGTACCCGGGGTGGTGCGCTCGTCGGCGCTCGTCGAAGACCGTTTCGGATCGAGCTTCGCCGGGCAGTTCGAAAGCTTCCTCGGGATCGAGAACGAAATCGACTTTCTCACTGCGGTGCGCTCGTGCTGGGCCGCGCTATGGGCGCCACGGGCGCTGCGTTACATGGCGACGCACGACCTCGATCCGGCGGACACCGCCATGGCGCTGCTGATGCAGCCTCTGGTGGCGGCGCGCGCGGCCGGCGGCGGCCTGAGCCAGACGGCCGAAGGCGGGATGCTGATCAACGCGACGCCGGGGCTGGGCTCTGCCATCGCGCAAGGCGAAGTAGCCCCCGACCGTTACGAGCTCGGCCGGGACGGGAGGCTGCGCGAAAGCCAGGTGGGAATGACGTATCACCAGGCCAGCTGCGCCCACCTGTTGCCGCTCGCCCGCTCCCGGCCCAAGCCGAAAATCTGCCTGACTCCGGCGCAGGCCGAGGAGTTGGGGCGCTACCTGATCCGGGCCGAGGCAGTCATGGGCCGGCCGGTCGAGATCGAATGGGCGCTCGATGACGCGGGGTTCAAGCTGCTCCAGTCGCGCCCGCTCCACCTCGACGATCAGCACACTGAAAATACCAAGCCAGCCGACCCAATCTGGTTGCGGCAGCCCCGCCTGCGCGGCCAGCCGGCGGGCGTGGGCTTCGGCACGGGCCGCGCCTGCGTGGTCAACTGCGAATGCGAGATCTCGCGCATCGGCCCCGGTGACGTGCTGGTCACGCGGATGGCCGGGCCGGCGCTGGGGCGGGTGCTCGCCATGGTTGCCGGCGTCGTATCCGAGCTGGGCGGCAGCACCTCGCACCTTGCCGCCCTCGCTCGCGAGCGCTGCGTGCCCATGGTGCTGGGCGTAGCCGGCGCCACGTTGCAGATACCCGATGGCTCGCAGGTGGCCGTGGACGGGGTCGCGGGAATCGTCCGCTGGATGAAATCCGGCCACTAACCGGCCGGATTTCATGAGGGAATCCGACCTGAATGTCGAATCACGAATCACGACTCACGAATCACGCTTTTGGAGAAAGAAATGGCGCAGCGATTGCGCGGAATTTCTGACGACGAGGCCAGCGGCCCGGCGAAGGAGCTGTTCGAAGCATCGAACCGAATGCTCGGGCGCACCGCGAACCTGCAGCGCATCCTCGCGCACAGCCCGTACGTGGCGCGCTGGCTGCTGCCGTTCATCGCCGCGGTGCGCCAGCCCAACGCCGGCGCCGTGTCCGACGTGCGGCTGCGCAACCTGGCCGTCCTTAAGACCTCGACGATCAACGGCTGCAAGTACTGAACCGAGCACAATCGGGTGCTTGGTCAAGCACTGGGACTCAAAGACAGCGAGTTTGACGCGCTCCAGGGTGATTACCGGTCCAGCACCTTGTTCAATGAACGCGAGAAAGCGGTGCTGGCCTGGTCGGACGCGATGACCCTCAATACCGCCAAGCGCGATGGCCCCGCATGGGACGATCTGCGCCGGCTATTCAACGATGCCGAGATCGTCGAGATCTCGCTCGCCTGCGCGATGTTCAACATGATCAACCGGCTGAACGATTCCTTCCGCACCGAGCTCGAAACCGAAGAATACAATCGCCGCCAACACGGCGCGGTGGGCGTGACAGCCGCGGCGCTGGAGGATTACGCCTGCCGCATATGCTCCCAAAGGCGTGAATCGTGATTCGTGAGTCGTGATTCGCGAGTTTTGAGCCAGCCGCAAGTATCGATGCGTCCCAGGATATTCATCACCCAGCCCGTCGCCGCCAGCGCGATCGAGCGGCTGCGGGTGGTCGCCGATGTCGAGTTGAATCCAAACTCGCTTCACATCGCCACCAAGAGCGAGCTGCTCGAGAAAATCCCGCGCCTGGACATCCTGTTCTGCCTGCTCCATGACCGAGTGGATCGCGACGTGATCGCGGCCGGCGCGCGCCTGCGCGCGATTGCCTCGATGAAAATCACGCCCTCCGACATCGACGTGGCGGCGGCAACAGCGCGCCGCATCCCCGTCACGGTGATCGCGCCCATCGTGACCGAGGCGACCGCCGACATACATTTCGCGCTGCTGCTCGCCGTTGCCCGGCGCGTGGTCGAGGGCGACCGGCTGGTGCGCCAAGGGGTCTTCCCCGGCGCCCAGTCGGCGCATCTTCTGGGCGCGTGGGTATTCGGCAAAACCATCGGCCTGATCGGCGGCGGCGGCCGCATCGGCAAAGCGGTCGCGAAGCGGGCACAGGGTTTCTCGATGCGAACCCTTTACTGGACGCCGCGCCGCAAGCCCGAAAGCGAGGAGCGCGAAGCGGGGCTTACTTACGTGCCATACGATCAGCTACTTTCAGAGTCCGATTTCGTTTCCGTTCACGCTCCCCTCACCGCCGAGACGCGCCACCTGGTCGGCGAACGGGAACTCAACCTGATGAAGCCGACCGCGTTTCTCGTCAATACCTCCCGCGGCCCCATCGTGGACGAGAAAGCCCTCGTGCGCGCCTTGAAGGGGAAGCGAATCGCGGGCGCCGGCCTTGACGTTTACGAGAACGAACCGAAAGTGGAGCCGGAACTGCTCACCATGCAGAACGTCGTGCTGACACCGCACCTGGGCAGTGCCGTCACGGAATTGAGGGAGTCCATGGCCAACGTGGTCGTGGACAACATCATGGCCGTGCTGGAGGGCCGCCGGCCGCCCAACTGCTGGAACCCGGAAATCTACAAGTGACTCGTTTCCCGTTTCTCGTTACTCGTCACCAGCAACCAAGAACGAGCAACGAGTAACGAGTCACTCTATAAAGAGGTGCCGAGATGGCTGACAAGGCGAAAGTGGTGCTCACGGACTACGTCTGGGAATCGCTCGACGTGGAGAAGAAGATCCTGGCCGGACTGGCGGAACTGGTGCCCCTCCAGACCAAGAAGCCCGATGACTTCATCGCGCAAGCGGCGGATTGCGACGCGCTTCTCAACACCTATGCCGGTCCGATCACGGCCGAGGTGATGGCGAAGATGCCGAAGTGCAAGATCATCGCCCGCTACGGCATCGGGGTGGACACGATAGACCTCGATGCGGCCACCCGCGCCGGCATCATCGTCACCAACAACCCCACCTACTGTATCGAGGAGGTCGCCGAGCACACCATGGCTCTGCTGCTCGCCTGCGCGCGCAAGGTCGCGTTCTACGACCGCATGGTGCGCGGCGGCACCTGGGCGGTGCCCCCCGGGAAGCCCCTGTTCCGCCTGGCGGGCAGCACGCTG
>JBGQGU010000198.1:0-6134 GCA_041497655.1 Gammaproteobacteria bacterium | reverse complement strand
GGATGGCGCCCTTGGTGGTGAGCGAAGTGGCGACTGGGATCTGGAGCTTTTCGGCGAGCTCGACCAGCTCGGCCTGCGCCTGTGAGGCAACCACGCCGCCGCCGGCGACGATGATGGGTTTCTGCGCCTTGGAGAGCAGCGCGACAGCGTCGCGCACGCGCTGCGGTTCCGGGCCGGGACGGAACGCCGGCACGCGCGAGAATTGGGCCTCGACGAGGGGCTGCAGGTCGGCCTCGCCCTCGATGCCCTGGCCGTGGGAGCCGCGCAGCCGCAGATGGACCGGGCCCGGCGCTCCCGAAGTCGCCGCGCGGAACAGTTGGCGGACCAGGTCCGGAAAGCGCGCGAGGTCGTCAGCCTGCAGGTTCACCTTCGTCACCGAATCGAACTGAGTGAAATCCTCCACCTCCTGGTAGGCATGCCGGTAACGCCCCGCCGTGGCGGGTCCACCGGTGATGGCGATCATCGGCGTGCCGGCCATGTAGCCGTCGCGCAGTCCGGCGGCGAGATTCGACGCGCCGATCTGCTGGGCGAGGCAGACACCCGGCCTGCCGCTCGCGCGCGCGTAGCCGTCCGCCATGTACGCCGCTGCTTTCTCGCCGTGCGTCAGGATCTTGCGAATCCCCAAGTCGTCCATTTCCGCCAGCGCGTCCATCAGGATCGTAGGCACGAAGAACACATGCGTGATCCCGTATCCCTTCAGCATCTCCGCGAACAACCGTGATCCCGTCATCCTGGGCATGGTTCCGTTCCTCGTCAGCGCTGCAACCCGCGACGGCCGATGGCCCTGGCGCGATACAGCCCGCCGTCGCCGGCGGTGAGGTAAAGGCTCGTCAGGCCCGCGTCGCCAAAGGCGCACCGCATCGGCATGTCCGCGGGAGCCGCGTACGTCTCCAGCACGGTGCCGGACGCCGAAACCAAGTAGATCATCGGCCCGAGGCCGCCCTTCTTCCACCCCGCGCACGCCACGATGTTGCCATCGCTGTCGAGGCACATGCCCTCGATGCCGCGTTCCGCGGGTGAGAATGCGAGCAACACCTTGCACAGGCCGATACCGCCGTCCCGCTTAACCGGATAGGCACACAGCTGGCACTGATCGCCGCGTTCCGCATCGCCATCCGCCACGTACAGCGTCTTTTCGTCCGCCGACAGCAGTACCGAGCGCGGTCCCCTCGTATCGTGCGTCATGCGCTTGAGCTTCCACGCGCGGCCCCGGTCGCGCTCGAGGCGCAGCACCGAGGCGTGGTCGAGAAACGGGTAGACCGGCGGGCCGTAGGGCGGCGTGCTGTTGTAGGCGTCGGCGATCCACACCCGCCCCCTGCTGTCCACGATGACGTCGGTCGGCTGGTTGTGATGTTCGCTCCCCAACAGGTCGTGGGTCGGCGCCGTCGAGCCGTCCTTCAGGAAATGGACGACGCGCCTGCCGCCTTCCTGCGCGCCGAACACGGATCCGTCCGCGGCGACGGCGATGCCGTTGGTGCGCCCGGTGATCTTGCGGAAGACATCCGCCATCCCAGTCCCCGGATCAAAGCGCAGGATGCGCTCCTCCTGCACCACGCTGAAGAGCATCGTGCTTCCGTCCCACGCGAGACCCCCGGTCCTCCCCTTGTACGGGCCGGCTACCAGAGCAAATTTCCAGTCCATGCTTCCTCCACTATCGGGATGGCACGCCGGCGATCTTCAGCCGCGTGCGCACCACGGAACCGATCATGGTGATGTAGAGCGAGCACCAGTCGTCATCGCCCCAGGCGATGTTGGTGGGATGGTGCCCCGGGGTCTTCACGCGGGCGAGCACCTTGCCCGCCGCATCGTGCACATAGATGCCGCCCGGTCCCGTGCAGTAGACATTGCCTTCGATGTCGCACTTCATACCGTCGGGAACGCCACGCTCCGGGCTCACGTAGCGGTGGAAAAGCCGCCCCTGGCCGAGGCTCGCATCGGGCTTCACGTCATATACGCGGATGACCCGTTCGCGGCTGCAATTCACGTAGAGCAGCTTTTCATCCGGCGAGAAGCACAGCCCGTTCGGATAGACGTTGTCGACGGCAACAAGCGTCATTGCCCTGCCGTCGGGCGAGATCCGGAATACGCCCTGGACTTCAAGGTACTTCTGCAGATCGTCCCCGACCATGCCGACGTTGAGCAGCCCGCCCGGCGGGTCGGTGAACCAGATCGAGCCGTCCGACTTCACGACGATATCGTTCGGGCTGTTGAGCTTTTTTCCCTCCCAGCGGTCGGCCAGCGTTCTGCGCGATCCGTCCGTCTCGAAGCGGAACACGGTGCGCCCGCCCCACCCGGCGACGACCAGCCGGCTCTCGAGATCGAGGCACATGCCGTTCGCCTTGACGGACGGTCGCAGGATCGGCTTCAGCCCGGTGCTCGGCTTCCACTTCCAGATGGTGTCGCCGATGATGTCGGTGAAAAACAACTGCTGGTTGCTCGCGTCCCACACCGGACCTTCGCCAAAGATGATGTCCCGGGCGATGATATCGAGCGGCGGACTCTTGCCGGCGATCCGCTCCGCCCCTGGAGCCAGCATGTCCACTTCGATCTTCATTGCGCTTTGATGTTCGCCGCCTTGATCAGCCGCGTCCAACGGCTCACGTCGGTTTGGGTATAGCGCTTCAGTTCCTGCGGCGTCATGAGGGTGGTTTCGAGGCCTTGTTCTCCGAAGCGCTTCTGGATATCGGCGTCTTTCAATACTTTCGCGATTTCGCTGTTCAATCGATTGACGATGATTGGCGGCGTGCCGGCCGGCGCGAAGATCGCGTACCACGTCACGAGTTCGAAGCCGGGCACGGTATCCGCGACCGGCGGAATGCCGGGCAGCGCGGGCGAAGGCTTGGCGCCGCCGGTGCCGAGCATCTTGAGCCGGCCCGCCTGCACGTGCGCGAGCACGGTGGGAATGCTGCTGAACGCAAGCTGCACGCGGCCCGCGACCAGGTCGATCATCGCCGGCGCAGTGCCCTTGTATGGCACATGCACGATGTCCACGCCCGCCAGCGACTTGAACAGCTCGCCGCCCAGGTGCGGCGCGGTACCCGTGCCCACAGACGAGAAATTGAGCTGCCCCGGTTTCGCTTTCGCGACCGCAATGAGTTCCTTGACGGAATTCGCGCCCACCGATGGATGCACCACCAGCACCTGCGGGCTCATCACCAACATCGCCACGGGTGCGAAATCCTTCTGCGGGTCGTACGGCACCTTGGGCAGAATCAGCGGCGCGAGAAACGTGCCGCCGCCGGTGCCGAACAGCAGGTTGTAGCCGTCGGGGGCGGCGCGCGCGATGAGATCGCTGCCAATCACCGTGGCCGCGCCGGAACGGTTGTCGACCACGATTTGCTGGCCCAGCAGCTCGGTGAGCTTGGCAGCCACCGCGCGGCCGACAAAATCCGTCGGCCCGCCCGGCGGATAGGGCACCACCAGCCGGATCGGCCTGGTCGGATACTGCGCATGCGCCGCCGCGCACATGCATGCAAGCAAGCTTGCGTACAAGAACCGCCGTGCCGCAGCCAAAAATCGTGATCTCATGACAGCTGACGGCTTTGGGGACAGCCGGTCAGTTCTTCTGATAGGTCCCGATCAACTCGGCCTTTTCGAGCACGTGCCCCTTCATCGCCTGTTCGAGGTCGGCCTTCGTGGAGCTCTCCATTGAGGGTAGCACGGTGTCCAGCGCGTAGAGTTTGTGAAAATAGCGGTGGCGCCCGATCGGCGGGCACGGCCCGCCGTAGCCGGTGCGCTTCCAGTCGTTGAGCCCCTCGAGCGTGCCCTTCGGCAGTTCGCCCGGCTTGATCCCCTCATTCAGTCCCGTCGCCGAAGGAGGCACGTTGTAGAGCACCCAGTGCACCCAAGTCATGCGCGGCGCCTTGGGGTCGGGCGCGTCGGGATCATCCACGATCAACACCAGGCTCTTGGCTCCGGCGGGCACCCCGCTCCACGCGAGCGGCACCGAGACATCCTTGCCCTGGCAGGTATAGAGCGCGGGAATCGCGCTGTTGTGCTTGAAAACAGTGGAAGTCAGGGTGAGCGTCATGACCGTAGCTCCGGCGATAGCCCACGAGATCAAAGCAGTTCCAGCATTCTTTCTGCGGAGCTGACCTCGAACTGGCCGGGCTTCTCGAGCTTTAATACCCTCACCACTCCATTGTCCACCAGCATCGAGTAGCGCTGCGAGCGCACGCCCATGCGTTCGTTCGGTTCCGCATCGAGTCCCAGTGCCTTGGTGTAAATCGCGGCCCCGTCCCCCATCATGCGCACCTTCTTGCCGACCTTCTGGTCCTTGCCCCACGCCGCCATCACCATTGCGTCGTTCACCGACAGGCACCAGATCTCGTCCACCTTCTTGGCCTTTATCCTGTCGGCCAGGTCCACGAAACCCGGCAGGTGCTTGCCGGAGCAGGTGCGGGTAAACGCCCCCGGTAGCCCGAAGATCACGATGCGCTTGCCCCGAGTCAGGTCCGACACCTTGTACGCCTCGGGTCCCGTGGGGCACCCTTGGGTATATTCGACCGTCAGCTCGTTCAGCGTGGCCTCGGGCAGCCTGTCTCCGACCTTGATCATGGTGTTCCCCCAGCTGATTTTTCGCGGATAATGCGGGGCCGTTTAGTATAGCCCAACGCCAGGGTCTTATCGTACCCCCTGAGTCATGGGCATGGGCGCAATGCCGGCCCCGCATAATGAGTTGACATGCTCCGCCAATTCGGCTTGCATGATCGATTTGATCCTTGAGGAAAACGCCGCTCAACCTCTGAGGATATAGAAACCAGAGAGACACCCTATGCAAGATTTGACAGCACAGTCACCTTACGGCGTTTTCCTGATGCACTGCAGGAAAGGCGAGCTCGCCTACCAAGTGTCCGCAAGAGATGGCAAAGCCGTGTTCTACCCGCGTGTTGCTGCTCCCAGGACGGGACACACCGACCTGGAGTGGCGCGTGTCAAAGGGCCTCGGGAGTGTGTACGCCACGACAGTGGTGTACTACAAGAACGAGCCGCCACTCAACGTCGCGCTCATCGATGTAGACGAAGGCTATCGCATGATGAGCCGCGTGGAAGGCATTGACCCCATGCAAGTCAGGATCGGCATGCGGGTCAAGGTGAAAATTCTCCCGGGCGACGAGAAGCAGCCGCCTTACCCCGTCTTCACGCCAGCGGAGCGCTCCCTATGAGTGGACTGAAACGAGGCAGCGTTGCCGTCGTCGGCGCCGCGGAATCCGACTTGGGGCAGGTCGCGCCCGATACCAGCCCGCTCGATCTGATGGCGCAAGGCACTTTCCGCGCGCTGGAGGATTGCGGGCTGAAGCTTTCCGACATCGACGGCGTATTTTGCGCAGCCACCCAGGTGCGCAATGGGCCGATGGCGTTGTCCGAGTACCTGGGTATCAAGCCGAGGGTATTCGACGGCACCCAGATCGGCGGCTCCTCTTTCATGTCGCACGTTGCGCACGCGCAGGCGGCTATCGAGCATGGGCTGTGCGAAGTGGCGCTGATCGCTTACGGCAGCACGCAGCGTTCGGTCTCGCGCGCAGCGGCTTCGCCCCGCGAATTCAATCCCTACGAATCGCCCTACCGCCCTTTCATGCCGTCCTCGGCATACGCGCTGGCGGCCTCGCGCCACATGCATCAGTACGGAACCACCCGCGAGCAACTCGCCGAAGTCGCGGTGGCTGCGCGTAAGTGGGCGCTGTTAAACCCGAAGGCCTGGGAGAAGGAGCCGCTCACCATCGAGCAGGTGCTCAACGCGCGCATGGTGAGCTACCCCTTCACGGTGCGCGACTGCTGCCTCGTGCTCGATGGCGGCGGCGCCATGATCCTCACCTCCGCGGCGCGCGCGAAAACGCTCAAGAAGAAGCCCGTCTACGTGCTGGGCACGGGGGAGGCGTTGAGCCATGCCACGATTCCGAACATGGCCGACCTCACTGTTACAGCCGCGGCGGAGTCCGGCCCCCGGGCGTTCGGGATGGCGGGGCTCAAGCCCTCCGACGTGGACATGGTCTCGCTCTACGACGCATTCACTATCACGCCAATCCTGTTCCTCGAGGACCTGGGCTTCTGCCCCAAGGGCGAAGGCGGGCGCTTCGTTGCGAATGGCGCCATTGCCCCCGGCGGCAAGCTCCCGGTCAACACCAGCGGCGGCGG
>JBGQGU010000197.1:0-6150 GCA_041497655.1 Gammaproteobacteria bacterium | reverse complement strand
TTGCCTATGACTTCCGCGAGTTGCGACCAGATACCAACCGTCGTCGTGAATCAGTCGCAGCACCTCGCTGACTTTCATGTGGCGAGCATATCAGCATAAATAGATGCGGACAAAATGCGCCGATTTCGTTGCGGTATAACGTTCAATCATAAGCAAAAGTGCTGAATAACATGGTCGCCCCCGGTCTTCGTTACGTCAACCTGCCCCTGAATCAGTGCGTTACAGGTCTGTATGTGTATGCAGTATCCATGATGAACAGCTATTTATGGGACAAGCCCCTGATTCCCTGCGGGATCCGTCAAACGCATCCGATGCGCCTCGTCTGATCGATCGCTTTCGCGCGGCGATCCGCTCGCGACATTACAGCCGGCGCACCGAAAAAACCTACTGGTTCTGGATCCGCTACTTCATTTTCCATAACAACAAGCGCCACCCGGTACAGGACAACCCACGTGAGGGCGTGAGAGCGCGAGGGCGGGAGATGGAACAAGAAGCCGTAAGAGCGGGAAATCGGGAGAGCGGGAGTTGGAAAAAAGAAAGGCTCTTAATATCGACTTCACGATCTCCCGACCTTGCGATCTCCCGGTACAAACGTGGATAAGCCACACAAGAAGCTCGATGTCTGGAAACTGTCGATGGTTCTGGCACGGGCAATATACCGCCTCACGGCCGGCTATCCCACCGAAGAAAGATTTGGGCTCGTCTCTCAGATGCGGCGCGCGGCAGCAGGTGTCCCAAGCCATATCGCTGAAGGTGCGGCAAGAGATTCGGTCAACGAGTTTCGACATTTCTTGTCCATCGCTAGAAGTTCGCTCAGTGAGTTGGATACGCAACTGGATTTGTCGCGCGACCTCGGGTTTGTTACCGAACAATCCAGGTCGGAGATTGACCCACTTCTGACGCGAATCGACAAGATGCTCTACGCGCTACACAAATTGAAGAAGAGCGCCATCAAGCCAGAGTAAGTAAGCCGGCATATCGACACTCTCACGCCCCGCCTTGCGGGTTTTCCCCTCTCCCGATCTCCCGCTCTGACGATCTCACGTCTTTTTGATCTACACGCACGTCATGAACAAGGGCGGCCGCAGTGTGAAGAGCCCGCTCAATTCCGGCGGGGCCGTTCAACCGCCGGTCGCCCGGGATGTCACGGCGGAGTACAGGGTGTGAACGGCGGTTCGCCAGTCGACTCACGACTCACGAATCACGACTCACGCATCATCGGGACGGCGTCGAAAGACGACGTCCCACACCCGGTGACCGAGCCGTAACCCGCGCGCCTCGAACTTGGTCTGCGGCCGCCAGGCCGGGCGCGGCGCGAATCCGTCCGCGGTGTTGACAAGCAGCGGCTCGGCCGAAAGCACTTCCAGGATCTGATTCGCGTAATCCTCCCAGTCCGTCGCAACGTGTAGATAACCACCGGGTTTCATTCGGGTCGCCAGAAGTTTGATAAACGGCGCCTGCAGGAGGCGCCGTTTATGATGGCGCTTTTTCGGCCACGGGTCAGGGAAGAAGACGTGCACGCCGTCGAACGCAGCGGGCGCGATCATGTCGCGCAGAACCTCGACCGCATCGTGCTGGATGACGCGGACATTGGCGAGGCCGAGCTCGACGATGCGGTTGAGCAGGCTGCCCACGCCCGGCGCATGGACCTCGGTGCCGAGATAGTCGATCTCGGGGTGCTGCGCGGCGATGCGGGCGGTGGTCTCGCCCATGCCGAATCCGATCTCGAGGACCCTCGGCGCCACGCGCCCGAAGACGCGGTCGAGGTCGAGCGGCTCGCGCGAATAGGGCATGCCGAAGCGCGGCAGCAGCGTCTCGCAGGCCCGCCGCTGCGCGTCGGTGACGCGCCCCTGGCGCAAGACGTAGCTGCGGATCGGGCGGCGGAGCGTGTTCATGGGGGCGGGGCGGTTGCCGCGCGGTGCTGATTCTCGCCGACGGGGGCCGCGTTGCTGCGGATTTTCGCAGATTCGTCGTGCCGCAGACAGGCCCGAGCGCGGGCTGCGCTGCACGCTCCAGATCGTGCGCCGGCCGGCCGCGCGGCGTGTGTTTGTTCATTTGTGGCCGGTCCGCAAAGCAGGTAAGGTAACCCGATAGAAAGCTCATGAGCGAGAGGCGACATGGAGGCTGACGGCCGCAGCGGCCTGTTGGCGCGTTTCATCAGGCGGGTCAGGAAGACCGTGCCGGCATATCTCGTGCTGGCGCTGGGACTCGCGATCTCCTTTGCCGCCTGGCGCATTACCGAGCAGCGCGTCGGGGGGGAGGCCGAAACAAAGTTTCAGCACGAGGTTGCGCAGGCCGTGGGGGCGCTGGACCGGCGCTTCCAGGACAACGTCAATCTCCTGATCGGGCTGCGGGGTTTGTTCGACGCGTCAGATCAGGTTGACCGGGACGATTTCCAGCGGTACCTGTCGGGCTTCAACGTCGCGCAGCGCTACTCCGGCGTCCGGTTGGTGTCGTTCGTGCGCTACGTGCCGTTCGCGGACAAGCCGGCGTTCGAGAGAAGCGTGCGGCGCGATCGAAGCGTGGACCTGCGCGGTTATCCCGATTTCGGAATCAAGCCGCCCGGCATCCGCGACGAGTACATGGTGGTCACCTACATCGAGCCGTTTTCCGGCAACGAGCGGGCCTTCGGTTTCGATGTGTTTTCTGAGCCGCCGCGGCGCCACTCCGTGGAGCGCACCCGCGACAGCGGCCAGGCGACGGCGTCCGAGCCGATCTGGCTCGCCGCCGATCCGCAGAAGCAGATCTCGCTGGCGCTGCGAATGCCGGTTTACCGCAGGGGCATGCCGGTCACCACTGTCGCGCAGCGCCGCGCCGCTTTCCTGGGCGTGGTATCGTCCGCGATCCGCGTGGATGATCTGGTCGGCGGCCTGCTGGGCAGGCAACTCGGGAGTGATTTCGACCTCATCATCCACGACCTGGGGTTTTCGGGAAGGGACGCCCCGGCTGCGGAGCCCACCAGCGAAAACCTGGTATTCGACAGCGGCCGGACGTTCGGCACTACGGGAGTGCGGGGCGGCGAACGCTCCGCCCTGAGACAGATGATGACGCTCGACGTGGCGGGACGGATCTGGCGGCTGGAATTCAGCGCCCCCCCCGTGCCGGCCCACGGTGCCGGCGGAGTGCTGCCGCAGGTGATAGTGCTGGGCGGGATCGTGACCAGCCTGCTGCTGTTCTGGGTGGTCTGGGCGCTGCTCGTCTCGCGCGAGCGGGCACTCAAGTTGGCCGAGCACGCGAGCGCTGTGCGCGCCGCCGAAGGGCTGCGGGAACAGCTTTCCTTCATCCAGCAATTGATCGAGGCGGTGCCCCAGCCGATCTTTTTCAAGGATGCCGAGGAGAGGCGTTATCTTGGGGTCAACAAGGCATGGGAAAAGTTCTTCGGCATCCCGCGCGAGCGGTTCATCGGCAAATCCGTGTTCGAGCTCTATCCCCACAATCCGGAGTTGGCGAAGAAGCATCACGCCAAGGACGAGGAGCTGTTCAGCCGCCCGGGCAGCCAGTCCTACGAGGCGGCGATCATCGCCGCCGATGGCCAGGTGCATCACACCATCTACAACAAGGCGACCTTCAACCAGCCGGATGGCGCGGTCGCCGGGCTGATCGGCACCATCACGGACGTGACCGGCCTCAAGGAAGCGGAAGCGGCCCTGCGCGAGGGCGAAACGCGTTTCCGCGACCTGACCGAGCTCTCCTCGGACTGGTACTGGGAGCAGGACGCCGATCTGCGCTTCACGCAGATTTCCTCGAGGGTGGACGAGTTCGCCCTCGGTTCGGAAGAGGACATCGGAAAGGTGCGCTGGGAAGTCTCGCGCCTGCACATGACGGACGAACAGTGGCAGCCGCACCAGGCGGCACTGGCGGCGCGCCGGTCGTTCCAGGATTTCGTGTACCAGCGCTACGACGTCTACGGCAATCTGCGCATCATCAGCGTGAGCGGGCGGCCGATCTTCGACGAGGAAGGCCGCTTCCAGGGCTACCGCGGCACCGGGCGCGACATCACCGAGCAGAAGCGCGCCGAGGAGCAGATCCGGCACATGGCGCACTACGACGCTCTGACCGAGCTTCCGAACCGTATGCTGCTTTACGACCGCATCGGGCAGGCGATCGCGCAGGCGCAGCGCAACCATGAGGTGCTCGCGATCCTGTTTATCGACCTCGACCGCTTCAAGACAGTCAACGACTCGTTGGGACATGCGGTCGGCGACCGCCTGCTGAAGACGATCGCCGGGCGCCTGGAGTCCTGCACGCGCGGGTCCGACACGATCGCCCGCATCGGCGGCGACGAGTTTGTCGTGCTGCTCGGCGACCTCAAGGAGCCCGAGGACGCGCGGCACGTGTCGCAGAAGGTGCTCGATGCGTTGTCGGAGCCGCTGACGATCGACGGCTACGAGCTCAAGATCACGCCCAGCGTCGGCATCTGCGCCTATCCCCACGACGGCGAGGACGTCGAGACGCTGATGCGCAACGCCGACACCGCGATGTATTACGCGAAGCAGATGGGGCGCAACAACTACCAGTTCTTCACCCAGGCCATGAACGACGCCGCGCAGCAGCGCCTGGTGGTGGAGAACGACCTGCGCCACGCCCTCGAGCGCGGCGAGTTCATGCTGCACTACCAGCCGCAGCTCGACCTGAAGTCGGGCGCGATCACCGGCTTCGAGGCGCTGGTGCGCTGGCGGCACCCGCAGCGCGGCACGGTGTTGCCGTCCGAGTTCATCGCGGCGGCGGAGGAGACCGGCCTGATCGGGCCGCTCGGGGAATGGGTGCTGCGCCAGGCATGCTCCGAGGCCCGGGCCTGGCGCAATGCGGGCCATCCGGAGCTGCAGGTGTCGGTCAACTGTTCGGCGCAGCAGTTCCAGCGCGAGGGCTTCGTGGAGACGGTGGACCGTATCTTGCACGCGACCGGCCTGCCCACATCGTGCCTCCAACTGGAAATCACCGAGAGCATCATCGTCCAGCGTTCGGAAGAGGTCATTGCCCGCTTCGCCGCCCTCGACGCAATGGGCGTGCGGATCTCGATCGACGACTTCGGCACCGGCTACTCGAGCCTCTCCTACCTCAAGCGCTTCGCGATCCACCAGTTGAAGATCGACCAGTCGTTCGTGCGCGACATCAGCTCGGACCCCGATGACGCCGCCATCGTGAGCGCCATCATCGCCATCTCGCACAGCCTCGGTCTCAAGGTGGTGGCGGAGGGGGTGGAGACGGCCGAGCAGCTTGCCTTCCTCAAATCGCTCGGCTGCGACGGCGCGCAGGGCTATTACTTCAGCAGGCCGGTGCCGGCGGACGAATTCGCGCGCTTGCTGGAGAGCTGGAACCTGCGGGTGCGGGCGGCCGTCGGAGCCTGAACGCCAAGGCGTTCAAACTCCAAATCCCAAATCCCAAATCCCAATTCTGAATTCCCAAATCCCAAATCTCAAAGTTCCAAACCCGGTTTGGAGTTTGGTGCTTGAAATTTGGCACTTGTAGTTTGGAGCTTGGTGCTTGTAATTTGGTGCTTGTTAATCGATGCTTGCCGCCCCAGCTTGCGGCCGCTAGGACTTGGGCGGAGGTGTGATCAGCCCGGTTGTAGGCGAGCTGGGCGCGGCGGAGTAGAGCTTCTTCGGCATGCGGCCGGCGAGGAAGGCGGCGCGCCCTGCTTCCACCGCTTTCTTCATGGCCGAGGCCATGAGGACCGGGTTCTTCGCCGCCGCTACCGCGGTGTTCATCAGCACGCCGTCGCAGCCGAGTTCCATCGCGATGGCGGCATCGGAGGCGGTCCCCACGCCGGCGTCCACCAGCACCGGGACCTTCGCCTGCTCGATGATGATTCCCAGGTTCCAGGGATTGAGGATGCCCATGCCCGAGCCGATCAGCGAGGCAAGCGGCATCACCGCCACACAGCCGGCCTCCTCGAGCTGCCGGGCGATGATGGGGTCGTCCGAGGTATAGACCATCACCTTGAAGCCGTCCTTCACCAGCGTCTTCGCCGCGGACAGGGTATCCACCACGTTGGGGTAGAGCGACTTCGGGTCGCCCAGCACTTCCAGCTTGACCAGGTCGTGCCCGTCGAGCAGCTCCCGCGCCAGCCGCAACGTGCGCACGGCATCGTCCGCCGTGTAGCAGCCGGCGGTGTTCGGCAACAGGGTGTACTTCGACGGCGGGAGGAAT
>JBGQGU010000196.1:0-6201 GCA_041497655.1 Gammaproteobacteria bacterium | reverse complement strand
GTCGCCATGCTTGCGGCCGCCGTGGCCGGTGTGGAACGAGAAATTGCCCATGCCGTAGAAGATGGGCTTGCCCTGGTAGACCTCGACCGGCAGCACGAAATGCGGCCCGTGCCCGACGACGACGTCGGCGCCGGCGTCGATTGCCGCGTGGGCGATCTCGCGCATGTACTCCAGCACTTCCTGGTAGAGCCCCCAGTGATGCGAAGCGATCACGACGTCCACTTGCCGGCGCAACGCAGCAACTTCTTCACGGAAGCGCCCGAGGTACTGGGGATCGGCCCAGGTGACGATCACGGGCGGCACGCCGGGCCGGTTCGCGGGCGGCACCTCGGGGCGCGTCTTGTGCAGCGGCAATTGGTATGCAGTGTGGCCGCGGATGACTGCCACGCCGGCAGTATGCTCGCCGGCCTCGTGATTGTTGGGCCAATAGACCGAGGTGCGCTGAAGGAGGCCGAAACGCATTCCCTTGCGCTCGATTATGGCGGGTGCGTAAGCGGCGGCATGGTTCGCGCCGCTGCCGGTGTGAGCGATGCCGAGCCGGTCCAGCGCGCGCAACGAATGCGGGATCGCATCGGGTCCGTAATTGACGTTGTTGGCGGTACCGATTGCGTGATAGCCCGCGAGGGTGAGCGCCTCGCCCGCTGCGGGTGGCGCGTAGAAACCCTCGTCGGCGAGGGAACGCTCCGCCGGCGGCGAGTAAAGGCAGCATTCGAGATTGCCGAACAACAGGTCCGCGGCGCGGAGCGCGGCGGCGACGCGCGCGAACGGCACGCGCGGGTCGTCCACGTTCATGAGATTGACATCGCCGGTGAGCAGAATCTGGCTTTGCACGGCTGGGAGCGGGCGGGCAGGCTGCGGCCGATTATATCGGAGACCCTGAAGTGGGGCCGGGATGCGCGCCCTCCCCGCAACCCTTGACAGCCCCGGCGCGGAGCGACAAGCTTGGCGCAGGGTCCAGATGCTGGAACCCGGTCACGGCGGCGCGAGGAGGGGGTGATGTTCAAAAACATCCTGATACCGACCGATGGTTCGGAGCTGTCGCAGCGGGCCGTGCGCATGGCGGTTACGCTTGCCAAGCTCCATCGGGCGCGGATCACCGGCATCCACGTGATTCCGGATTACCACCTATTGATCGCCTACGAGGGCGCGTTCGACCCCGTCACCGAGGAGCGCATCGAGGAAGAAGCGAAGGTGCGGGCGGAGAGTTACCTGGCCTACGTGCGCAAGAGCGCGGAGGACGAGGGCGTGCCGTGCGACACCCTGTGCGAGACCAGCGATCATCCGTACGACGCCATCCTCAAGGCGGCGGATACGCGCCAGTGCGATCTCATCGTGATGACGTCCCACGGCCGCAAGGGTCTGGCCGCCGTACTGCTGGGCAGCGAGACCCGCAAGGTGCTCACTCATACCCGTATCCCCGTCCTCGTCGTGCGCTAGACTGGGGCTGGCGCCCAAGCATTAACTCCTTGATATGGTTACCGTTATTTTGTTACATCCATAATATGATGCATAGCAGCGGAAAGCGCTTGCATTTTGGTCCGATTCTTGGCATAATTTTTCCTGTGTCGTCGCCCAACGGGCGAAGGCACACTCCTCCAAAACCTCCTCCTTTGGTGGAACCTTAAGCGCAACCTCTCCAGGTTGCGCTTTTTTTTGCGCCGACGACAGATGATGCAGCGGTCGCACGCCAGAATCCATTCCCGATTTGCCCGAATTGATGCGGCGCAATATAGGTGTTGCCCGGCGGGCTGCCGTTTTCCGGCAAGTGCTCAGCGAGATGCTGCCCCTACCGGGTTGTGATGGCCACTCGAAACGCGGAGCGAACACGAATGAGCGATGTGGATCGGTGACGCCGGCCGCCCAGATGATGGCGCGCGTTGAGCGGCCGCAACTGGGTCCGCTCCAACGCGCGCGGCCCAACCGGCGCCCCGCGTCCGGTTGGGCGTTTGTTATACTGCCCCGCTCCGAGCCGCTGCAACACCCCGCAGCGCCGATCCGGGCGCAATGCGCTGCGGCCCCATGACGCGCGCTGCGCCGGTTTGCGGTTATTGACTGCGGTCTAGCAGCCTGTCGGACTTAACAGCTCGACAGGCTGCTAACAGCAAAACCGCCTGAAGGTCTGGCCTGAGATAGAATGCAACAAGCCCAATCGGCCCGCGGTTCGCGACGTAGATGTCGTGGAGTTGGTGTTTCTTGGGTTTTTCGTCGAATTCCAGCAGGCGGTTTTGCCTAAGGAGTTTGTCGGCCCTAAGTCGGACAAACTCCTGGGCCGGCGCGCAAACGGTTGTGAGATTCGGGTTCGCCAGCGCGCGGTGGCGCGACGACAGCCGGAGAACACGGGTCAGAAATGAAAATCCACGAGTATCAGGGCAAGGAGATCCTGCGCAACTACGGCGTCGCAACCCCGCGCGGTTTCCCGTGTTTCAGCGTGGATGAGGCGGTCGAGGCGGCGCAGAAGCTCGGCGGCCGCGCGTGGGTGGTGAAAGCGCAGATCCACGCCGGCGGCCGCGGCAAGGGCGGGGGGGTCAAGCTTGCAAGATCGCTCGCTGAGGTGAAGAGCCACGCCGGCGCGATTCTTGGCATGCAGTTGAAGACCCACCAGACCGGTCCCATCGGACAGAAAGTGCGCCGGCTGCTGATCGAGGAAGGCGCCGATATCAGGAAGGAACTCTATCTCGGCATGGTGGTGGACCGCAGTTCGCAGCGCGTGGTGCTGATGGCTTCCAGCGAAGGCGGCATGGACATCGAGGAAGTCGCGGCGAAGTCGCCCGAAAAGATACACAGAGTGACGGTCGACCCTGCCACCGGACTCATCGACAGGGACGCCGAGGACATCGCGCGCAGGATCGGCGTCCCACAGCGAGCCATCCCCCAAGCGCGCGATTTGCTGAAGGGACTGTATCGCGCATTTGACGAGACCGATGCCTCGCTCGCGGAGATCAATCCCCTGATCGTGACTGGCGACGAGCGCGTGCTCGCGCTCGATGCCAAGATGAACTTCGACGACAATGCGCTGTTCCGCCACCCCGAAATCGTCGCCATGCGGGACCTCGACGAGGAGGACCCGGCCGAGATCGAGGCCTCCAAGTTCGATCTGTCCTACATCTCGCTCGACGGCGACATCGGCTGCCTCGTCAACGGCGCGGGGCTCGCCATGGCCACGATGGACATCATCAAGCTCTACGGCGGCAGTCCCGCCAATTTCCTCGACGTCGGCGGTGGCGCTTCCACCGAGAAGGTGACGGAAGCATTCAAGATCATGCTGAAGAACCCGCACCTGAAGGCGATCCTGGTCAATATTTTCGGCGGCATCATGAAGTGCGACGTCATCGCCGAGGGAGTGGTCGCGGCGGCGCGCCAGGTCAGCCTCAAGGTGCCGCTGGTGGTGCGGCTCGAGGGCACCAATGTCGAGCTGGGGAAGAAGATCCTCGCCGAGTCGGGGCTGCCGATCATCTCCGGCAACAACATGGCCGACGCGGCGCAAAAAGTCGTTGCCGCCACTAAGGGCAAGTGAAGTGGTGAGTGGACCAGAAACGGCGGGATACAGACCCTAGCAGCCTGTCGGACTCGACGCCGCGACAGGCTGCTAAAAGCAAAACCGCCTGAGTATTTTGGATGAAATTGAACCATAGACCCTTGTTGGCCCACTGTTGGGGACGCCAACGGAGTCGAGGCCGTTTCTCAACGGTCCATTCCCGCCGTTTTCTTGCAGGCGGTTTTGCCTTAGGAGTTTGTTGGACCAAAGTCCGACAAACTCCTAGAGTGAGCGGTCACTCACTTGCATTTACCAGCGTGGCGCCATGAGCATACTGATCGACAGGAACACCCGGGTAATGACCCAGGGAATTACCGGCAAGACCGGGCAGTTCCATACCAAGATGGGCAGGGAGTACGCCAACGGGAAGAACTGCTACGTCGCCGGCGTGACCCCGAAGAAAGGCGGGCAGAGCTTCGAGGGTATCCCGATCTTCGAGACGGTGCGGGAGGCAAAGGAGAAGACCGGCGCCATGGTCTCCGTGATTTACGTGCCACCGCCCTACGCCGCAGCGGCGATCGACGAGGCAGTGGACGCCGGGCTCGAGCTGGTGATCTGCATCACCGAGGGCATACCGGTGCGCGACATGATCCGTACCCGCTACCGGATGCAGGGGAAGAAGACGATCCTCGTCGGCCCCAATTGTCCAGGGGTCATTACGCCTGACGAGATCAAGATCGGCATCATGCCGGGGCACATCCACAGGCAAGGCCCGGTTGGCGTGGTCTCGCGCTCGGGCACGCTTACCTACGAGGCGGTCGGGCAGCTCATGGAGCAGGGGCTCGGCCAATCCACGTGCGTCGGCATCGGCGGCGACCCGGTGAACGGTTTGAAGCACGTGGATGTCCTGAAGCTGTTCAACGACGACCCGCGGACCGAGGCGGTGGTGATGGTGGGCGAGATCGGCGGCATCGACGAGGAAGAAGCTGCGCGCTGGGTCAAGGCCAATATGAGGAAGCCGGTGGTCGGGTTCATCGCCGGCGTGACCGCGCCGCCAGGCAAGAGGATGGGGCACGCGGGCGCTATCATTTCCGGCGGCAAGGGCACGGCGGCGGAGAAACTGGAAGTGATGGAAGCGTGCGGGATCAAGGTGACAAGAAACCCCGCTGAAATGGGCAAACTGTTGAAATCAGTCCTCAGATGATCAACGGGATTTCTTGATATTAGAGGAGGGGTGGTTGGAAGGCGGTATCGTAAAGAAGAAGTCCGGCGGGGATGCTCGCGGCAAGCTCAAAGGCCGGGCGGTCGACCCACGTTCGCTGGCGGAGGTTCAGGCGCTGCTAGGAAACGAGCCACGGCGGCGCGATCTGCTGATCGAGCACCTGCACAAGATCCAGGACCGCTACGGGCACATCTCGGCGGGTCACGTGCTCGCGCTCGCGCGCGAGATGAGCCTTGCTTCCACCGAAGTCTACGAAGTCGCCACGTTCTATCACCATTTTGACGTCGTCAAGGAAGGGGAAGCGCCCCCTCCGCTCACGGTGCGGGTGTGCGATTCGCTTTCTTGCGAGCTGGCGGGCGCGCACGGCCTGATGGAGGATCTCAAGCGTGCGCTGGGTGCGGGCGTGCGGGTGATGCCGGCGCCGTGCGTGGGCCGCTGCGAGCAGGCTCCGGTCGCCATCGTGGGGCAGAATCCGGTGGCACAGGCGACGGTGAAGAAGGTGAAGCCGCTCGTCGACGCGAAGAAGACGAAGTGTCCGGTCTCCCGCTACATGACCTACGCGGACTACAGGAAGAATGGCGGCTACAGGATTGCCGCCGAGTGCCTCGCGGGCAGGCGCGACGCCGAAGTCATCATGAAGGCCCTCGAGGACTCGGCCCTGCGCGGGTTGGGCGGCGCGGGCTTCCCGGCGGGGCGCAAGTGGCGCATTGTGAGGGCTGAGAAGGCGCCGCGGCTGCTGGCGATCAACATTGACGAGGGCGAGCCGGGAACCTTCAAGGACCGCTACTATCTCGAGCGCGACCCGCATCGTTTTCTCGAAGGCGCCATCATCGCGGCGTGGACCGTGCAGATTGCGCAGATCTACATCTACCTGCGCGATGAATATGCCGGCTGCCGGGAGATCCTCGAGCGCGAGTTGAAGGCGCTTCAGGCCGATCCCCCGTGCCCGCTGCCGCCGATCCACCTCCGCCGCGGAGCGGGCGCCTACATCTGCGGCGAGGAATCGGCGATGATCGAATCGATCGAGGGCAAGCGCGGCATGCCGCGGCTGCGGCCGCCCTACGTCGCGCAGGTGGGTCTCTTCGGCTATCCCACACTCGAACACAACATGGAAACGCTCCACTGGGTGCGCGAGATACTGGAAAAGGGCCCGGCGTGGTTCGCTTCCCACGGCCGCCGCGGCCGCAAGGGCCTGCGCTCGTTTTCGGTGTCGGGAAGAGTGACTAAGCCGGGCGTGCATCTCGCGCCGGCGGGCATCACGGTGAAGGAGCTGATCGAGGAGTACTGCGGCGGCATGCTGCCCGGCCACCGGTTCTACGCATACCTCCCGGGCGGCGCCTCGGGCGGCATCCTGCCGGCGTCCATGGGCGACATCCCGCTCGACTTCGACACGCTCAACCAGTACGGCTGCTTCATCGGCTCGGCCGCGATCATGATCCTGTCGGACCAGGACCGGGCACGGGCCGCGGCGGCCAACGTCATGAAGTTCTTCGCCGAGGAATCC
>JBGQGU010000195.1:0-6204 GCA_041497655.1 Gammaproteobacteria bacterium | reverse complement strand
CGCGTCTTGCGCCATGCCGGTTGTGCTCATTTTCTTGCGGGACAGATGGGACATTCAATCCGGCCGCGATCCCGCCTCGCCGATCCGAGAAGGAACCCGGCTACTATCGTTTTTCGTCACCATTATCTCGTCACCCTTAATCGTCACTATTTATTAAACAGCCGCCGCCACTGCATCTCCCATCTCTTTGGTACCGGCCTTGCCCCCCAGGTCCGCAGTGAGGTGCTTCGCCTCGGCGATCACCTTGTCCATCGCCGTATCAATGAGCTTCGCCGCCTGCGTTGCTTTTTCCTCGCCTCGCTTGCGGCCCAGCCACTCGATCAGCATCTTCCCCGACATGATCATGGCGTAAGGATTGGCGATATTGCGGCCCGCGATGTCGGGCGCCGAGCCATGCGTCGCCTGCGCCATCGCCTGCGTTTCGCCGACGACGAGCCCCGGCGCAAGCCCGAGGCCGCCGACGAGCCCCGCCCCCTCGTCGGTCACGATGTCGCCGAACTGGTTGGTCGTCACCACGACGTCGTACTGCTGCGGCTTCATCACGAGCTTCAGCGCGAAGCCGTCGATCAGCACCTCGTTGAACTGAACGTCCGGATATTCCGCCGCGACCTTGCGGCACTCGCGCGCGAACATGCCGCACACCAGTCGGTAGACCGGTTCCTTGTGCAGCGCCGTCACCATTTTGCGCTTGCGGGTGCGCGCGATTTCGAACGCCTCGCGCGCCACGCGGCTGGCGCCCTTGCGGGTGACGACGCGCATGCCAATCGCGATTTCGTCGTTGGGCTGGAATTCGCCGCTCCCCGCGTACACCACGCTGCCCGACATCATGCCCTCGGTCGTCTCGCGCAGGAACACGATGTCGACGTCCTTGTGCACGGAAGGGATGTTGGCATAGGACTTCACGGGCTTCACGTTGGCGAAGAGCTCGAACTTCTTGCGCAGCGGCGGCATCACCCAGGTCGGGTCGTTGCGCGGATAGGCGTTGTGACCGATGGGGCCGCATACCCAGCCATCCGTCTTCGCCAGCGCGTCCACGGTGGACTGGGGCATGGTGTGGCCGTGCAGCTCGTGCCCGCGCTTGCCGATGGGAAGCTCCTGCCACCCGATTTGCAGCCCGGTTTTCGCCGCCGCGGCCTTCATCACCTTGACGGCCTCCGGCACCACTTCCAGCCCGATGTCGTCGCCCAGCAGGATTCCGATCTTTAGTGCCATCTCTTCCTCAACGATGCGTGAATCGTGATTCGTGAGTCGTGATTCGTGGATCGTGGTTCGTCATTCGTCAGCTTGATCGGTCCCGTCGCGACCGTTTCTCGCGCCCGATACTCAGGCCCGCCGCTTGTGCTTCGCGGTGGCACTCGGGACCGATCTCGGGACCGACGCGCGCGCAACTGCGCCGACGTCCTCGAGCTTGCCCACGTCCCAGCACAGCCGGATCAGCTTGTCGGTCTCACTCTTCGCCAGGATGCCCTGCGCCAGGCCGCGGAACTTGGCTTCCAGGTCGGCGTCGCTCATGGGACGGTCAAGGCTGCCGACCGCATGCTCGACATATTTTTCCAAAGTCTTGCCGCCGTTCAATTTGATCGAGACCTGCACTTGATCCTCGTGCATGGCTCGATCCGCGGTCGCGGTGACCTTGTTCCGCAAGGCGATCACGCCCGGATCGAGCACGGCTTCATCGCTGTACTGCGCCTCCCCCGCCGCGCCGTGGATGAGCGCCACCGCGCAGGAGTGATACACGCTGAACTTGCCCTCAAGGCCGGCTTGTGGCGTTTTCTTACCGGTAAGCTCCAACACCAAAGGATGGACTCTAAGCGAGATACTTTCGATATCACCGGCGTTCAAATTGTGCTCGTTGCGGAGCTGGATGCAGCCGTCTATGGCCGGGTGCTCCACGATGCCGCAAGCGAACGGCTTGTAGGTGTTGAGCGCGATCTCCCACGTCTCGCCGAGCTTCTTCGTGATCTCGGCGAGGTTGCGCTCCGTCGCGAGCACGTTGGCGAAGCCGCAGCGTCCCTCGATCCCCTGCTCGGCGCTGGTGAAATTCTTCGAGGCGAGCAGCGCGGCGAGCAGCCCGTTGCGCGCGGCGGTGCCGGGGTGCATGGGCTTCGCCATGGAGCCGAACATCTCGCGCAGGCCCGAGGACTGCGTGGCCGCGATCCCGAGCGCCCACACCATCTGCTGCTCGCTCAACCCGAGCAGGCGCCCCGCCGCCGCCGCCGCGCCGAACACGCCCGCAGTGGCGGTGATATGCCAGCCCACGTCGTAGTGCCAGGGATAGACCGCGTTGCCGATGCGGCACTCAGTTTCCACGCCGAGGATGAAGGCATGCAGGAAAACCTCCCCCGTCACGGGCTTGTGCTCGGCCAGCGCCAGGATGGCGGAGGCGACCGGCCCGCTCGGGTGAATGATGGTCTTCAGATGCGTGTCGTCGAAGTCGAAGGTGTGCGAGGTCGTGCCGTTCATGAGCGCCGCCAGCATGATGTCGAGTTTGTCGCCACGACCAAGCACTGTGGCCTCACGCGGGCCGGAGAATTCACTCAGCGCCGCAAGCGCGCGCTCCACCGTCTCGTGGCGCGATGCCCCGACCGCGCAGCCCACCCAGTTGAGGAAAGCTCTGGCCGCTTCGTGCCGCACTTTTTCCGGGATATCGCCATAGCGATGCCCGACAATGAATTTTGCAAGCGTTCTGGTAACTTCCATATCAAACTCCGTGAATCGTGATTCGTGGGTCGTGATTCGACTTCTTGTTCTTATCCGTGTTTATCTGTGTTCATCTGTGGTTCCATTATTGTTTTCTCTTGGCATTCTTGGCGGTTCGATTCTTGTTTTTTCATCCGCGTTTATCTGCGTTTATGGGCGTCTGAATTGATTTTGGTTTTTGTCGGCGTCCATCGGCGTTAATCGGCGGCTGATCTGTTCTTTTTTCGGCGTCTTGGCGGCTATTTCAGGTATTTCCTTTCCCACTCCTCGACTTCGCCCAGCCCCAGCGCCTCGTTGTACTCGCGCAATCCCAGCATCCGGCCGCGCAGGGCGCCAGTATTGCCATCCTTCTTCAAAACGGCAAGCGCTTCGCAAATCGCAAAGCCCGCCGCGGCCCGCTCGAGCCCGGGGTAGATCGCGATGCGCAGGCCGAGCCGGCCGATGCCGTCCGCGTCCAGCTCATCGAGCTTGCCGCCCGCGCCCATGTTGACGAGGCAGGGCGCGTCCACCTCCGAAGTCACGCGCTTCAAGTCCTCCAGTATCGTCGGGCCGCTTTTCATCTCGACGAAGATCACGTCGGCACCCGCCTTGCGGAATGCCCGCGCGCGCTTGATCGCCTCATTCAGGCCGTGCGCCTCCGCCGAATCGGTGCGCGCGATGACGATGAAGTCCGGGTCGCGGTGTGCCGCAACAGCAGCCTCGATCTTGCCGACCGCTTCCGTGAGCTCGATCACCGGCCGCGCGCCGGGCAGCTGCCCACAGCGCTTCGGGGACGCCTGGTCTTCAATGTGGATCGCCGCGACGCCCGCGGCCTCGAACTCCTCCACTGTGCGGCGCACGTTGACCGCATTGCCGTAGCCGGTATCGGCGTCGCAGATGAGGGGGATGTCGATGGCCGCCGCGACGCGGCGGGCATGGCTGGTGATCATCGTGAGGTCCACCAGCCCAACGTCGGGACGCCCCAGCAGGCTCGCGGAGACACCGTTGCCCGTCATGTACACGGCCTCGAAGCCGGCCTGCTCTACCAGCCGCGCGCCGTAGGCGTCGTAGATTCCCGGCGCGATAACGACCGGGCCCTTGGTAAGCCGCTCGCGCAAGCGCCTTCGAGGAGACTGAATTTTCGTGCTGGGCACGTTTTTCCCGTGATACGACTAATTGCCCCGGGCTCGCGGTTCGCGGTGAGGAGGAAGGTGTGTTCCGTGAACCCCCTCACCCCAACCCTCTCCCCCAGTCATGGGGGAGAGAGAGTTCTCTTCACACCTCGCGCCTCACTCCTCACGCCCGAGAAGTCAAGCAGCTGCCTTGACTTCGAGGCGATATTTGGCGAGCTTGGCGTCGTCGAGCGTGACGCCGAGTCCCGGGCCGGCAGGCAGCGCGATGCTGCCCGACGAGAGATCGAGCTTGCGCGTCACGATATCGTCCGCGGTCTTGAGCGGCCCCACGCACTCCAGCCCGTCGAGCACGTTGGCAGAGGTCGCCGCCAGCATGATCTCCGCCATGGTGTTCACGCCCAGCCCGAAGCCGTGCCCCACCACGCAGCGGATGCCGGCCGCCTCCGCGGTCGCGATCATGCGCCGCGTATTGAGGAAGCCGCCCTGCTTCATGATCTTGACCTTGACGATATCGGCCGCCTCCGCCCGGATGATCCGTATCAAGCTCGCGTGGTCGAGCACCGACTCGTCCGCCATGATCGGGACGCCAACCGCGTTCGCCTCACGGCGCACCCGCGCCATCCCTGCAATGTCGTGGTCCGGCACCGGCTGCTCGAACAGCTGCAGCTTGAACGGCGCCACCATTTTCGCCAGCTTGATGGAAGCAGCCGCGTCATAGCCCGCGTTGGCGTCTATGCGGATCTGAAAATCCGGTCCCACCGCCTCGCGCACCGCCTTCACGCGGTCGCGGTCGGCCTCGATATTGCCGCCGACCTTGATCTTGGCCGAGCGGAAACCCTTCCGCTTCCATCCGAGCGTCTCTTTCGCGGCCTCATCCGGCGGCAGGATGCCGATCCATGCGTTGAAGAGGAGCTTTTCCTTCACCGCGCCGCCCAGATAGGTGTGGACCGGCATGCCGGCCACGCGCGCCGCGATGTCGACGCACGCCATCTCGATCGCCGCCTTGGAATCGAGAAAACCTTTCACCGCCGGCTCGATCTTCGCGAGCACCGCATGAACGTTGGTCGGGTCCATGCCAAGCAGCAGCGGCGCGAATTTCCCGCGCAGCATCTCCAGGTGGTCCGGCGTCTGCTCCTTGGAATAGCCCGGCGTCGGGTCGACGTTGCCGAGCCCCGTCACTCCGCCGCTCGCGGTGATGCGCACGACGACGCTCTTTTGCACCGACTTGGTGAGATAGGCGTTTTTGTACTCGCCGATGAGCGGCACCGCCACTCCAAACACTTCGACTTTTTCTATTCTCATGCGTGATTCGTGATTCGTGAATTGTGATTCGACTTGTATACCTCGCGCCTTGGCGGCGTTTGTTTACGCCATTTCTTATTTTATATCTTGATTTCTTGGCGGCTTGGCGTCTTGGCGACTAACTTATTACACGACTTTCCAGTCCGGATGCGCCTTGAGGAACGGAATCAAGCCGCCGGCCGCGAGTATCGCCTGCACCTCGCCGGGCAGCGGGAAGATCTCGCGCAAGATGCCGTGCGCCGGGACCGCGACGCGGCCCATGGCGAGGTCGAGCTCGATTTCGTCGTTCTCGGAGATGCCGGACACACTGCATTCGACGACCGGCAGGCCGTTGTTGATGCAGTTGCGGAAGAATTGCCGTCCGAAGGACCCGGCGACGATCGCGCCCACCCCCAGCAGGCGCAGGATATGCACCGCCTGCTCGCGCGAGGAGTTGTTGCCGAAGTTCCTGCCGGCGACGATTACGTCACCCTTCGCCAGGCGCGCTGCGAAGCCCGGCACGAGCTGCTCGAAGACATGCTGGGCGACAGAGGCGTTGTCCCGACCCGGGTGATACTTGCTGGAGCAATGAATATCCGTGTTGATCTCATCGCCGAGCAGGCGAACTTTGCCACGGATCAGTGTTGTCATCATCTGTGGTTTCATTGCAGTTCATGCGGGCTTTGAAATCGGCCGCCACTTTCCACCCGCCACGGTACGCGGATCGGTAATACTGCCTGTCAACGCGGATGCGGCAACGGTGGCGGCCGAACCGATGAAAATCTCGGAGTTTGCGTTGCCGAGCCGTCCCTTGAAGTTGCGGTTGGCGCTGGAGATCACCACGTCACCGTCGCCCGTGACGAGGTGCCCGGTGATGTTGACGCAGGTGCCGCAGCCCGCCGCCTCGACCGAAGCGCCTGCCAGCGTGAGCGCCTCGATCAGTCCTTCCCGCGCCGCTTGCAGATACACATTGCGCGAGGCGGGCGTCACGATCATGCGCACGCCCCTGGCGATGCGCCGGCCCTTGAGGATTGCCGCGGCCTGGCGGATGTCGTCGAGCCGGCCGTTGGTGCAGGTGCCGATCAGCGCGTAGTGGATGCGTTGGCCCTTG
>JBGQGU010000194.1:0-6232 GCA_041497655.1 Gammaproteobacteria bacterium | reverse complement strand
ATCGAATTCAAGCGCGAGGTCTATCAGAGGGCGCTGGAGGAACTGGCGCCCTATCTCAGTCGCCGCCCCAAGGGCGGGGCACGCGGCAGGCGCGGCGAAAGCTCCGAGACGGCCGGGGCGCTGGAGCCGGGATGAACGTACTCGCACCAGCGGTGGAATCAGTTTCCTGCGGTGGCCGAACGCTCACGCTAGCCGCCTGTCGGACTTAGGCGTTGGACAGGCTGCTAACAGCAAAACCGCCTGCGGATTTCGAATCAAACCCGGGATAACGACCCTTATTGGCCTTCAAAGGGTGGACGCGTAGGCTCGAAATGAAGTTTTCATTGCTCTTTTGCCTCCATTTTCGTGCAGGCGGTTTTGCATAAGGAGTTTGTCGGAGCTACGTCCGACAAACTCCTAGGGTGAACCCGCAGCCCGACACTCCCGGGAGGAGCGGCACGCGGTGACCCGCGCCGGTTCAAACTGATTGGCCTTGCTTGATTCAGGTCAAGACCGAGGGGCGAAATCAGGCGCAAATTCTTCCGCTAACGCTATCTCGAGCGGGCTTCAAACTCCCTCCGGCACTGGAGCGCACAACTTGTTGACAGCTGTTGGGGATGCTGTTTATACTTGGTTGACAGATTAGACTTAGTCTAATATCTGCGCTGGCAACGGCGGTGAGTGGGTGCTTGCCCGAGGCGGGCACTTCTAATCCAAGTCAATGATTTAAAGGAGATAATAATGCAACTCAAGGGCTCCAAGACGCACGCCAACCTGAAAGACGCGTTTGCTGGCGAATCGCAAGCCAACCGGCGCTACCTGTACTTCGCTGCGAAAGCCGATGTCGAAGGCCAGAACGACGTTTCGGCCGTATTTCGTTCCACCGCTGAAGGCGAGACCGGGCACGCCCACGGTCATCTTGAGTACCTGGAAGCCTGTGGCGATCCCGCGACCGACCTGCCGATCGGCAAGACGCGCGACAACCTGAAGGCGGCGATTGCGGGCGAGACCCACGAGTACACCGACATGTACCCGGGCATGGCCAAGGCCGCGCGTTCCGAGGGCTTCACCGAGATCGCCGACTGGTTCGAAACGCTGGCGAAGGCGGAGCGTTCGCACGCCAACCGCTTCAAGAAGGCGCTCGACGGGCTGGCCGACTGATCGAAGGCGGAAGAATCAGGGCGGAAGGCTGGGATTCGCCTTCCGCTTTTTTCATCCTTCATCCCTCAAGTTCCCATATGACCGTCCGTGAAGGGAGCCTGGAGGCTCCCACCCGGCATCCGCTCGACTGGAAATCCGCGGGTTTCTACGACGAGGCGCAGCTCGACCAGGAGCTCGAGCGCATCTTCGAGATCTGCCACGGCTGCCGCCGCTGCGTGAATCTCTGCACCGCGTTCCCGACCCTGTTCGATCTGGTGGACGGGAGCAAGACCCTGGAGGTCGATGGCGTAGCCAAGCAGGACTACGGCAAGGTCGTCGACCAGTGTTACCTGTGCGACATGTGCTACATGACCAAGTGCCCGTACGTGCCGCCGCACCCGTGGAACGTGGATTTCCCGCACCTCATGCTGCGCGCCAAGGCGGTCAAGTTCCGCAAGGGAGGCGTGAGGTTTCGTGACAAGCTGCTTTCCAGCACCGACGCCATGGGCCGGCTCGCCACCATCCCGGTCGTGGTGCAGTTCGTCAACGCGGCCAACAAGACGGGGGTCATCCGCGGCGTCATGGAGAAGACGCTGGGCGTTCACAAGAACCGTGTCCTGCCCGAGTACGCCAACGTGAAGTTCCGCGGCAGCGCGCGGGCCGACGCTTCGTTCCCGGCACGCGACGGGAAGAATACGCCGGGCAAGGTTGCCGTCTTTTCCACCTGCTACGTGAACTACAACGAGCCCGGCATCGGGCACGATCTGCTGAAGGTGCTCGAGCACAACGAGATTCCGGCGACCCTTGTCGAGAAGGAAGCCTGTTGCGGCATGCCCAAGTTGGAGCTGGGCGATCTCGAGGCAGTGGCGCGCAACAAGGCGGCCAACATCCCCCTGCTTGGCCGGCTCGCGCGCGAGGGCTACGCCATCCTCACTGCGGTGCCGTCCTGCACGCTGATGTTCAAGCAGGAGCTGCCGCTGATGTTCCCCGGCGACTCCGACGTGAAGGCGGTCGCGGAAGCGATGTTCGACCCCTTCGAGTACCTGGTGCTGCGCCACAAAGACGGCCTGCTCAAGACCGATTTCAGGCAGCCGCTGGGCAAGGTCTCCTATCACGTGCCGTGCCACCTGCGCGTGCAGAACATCGGACAGAAGACACGCGAACTGCTTGAGATGATTCCCGCTACCCGGGTTTCCACCGTGGAACGGTGCGCCGGCCATGATGGCACCTGGGGCGTCAAGGCGGAGTACTTCGAGAACTCGATGAAGATCGGCCGCCCGGTGTTCCGCCAGATGGCGGAGCCGGGGCCCGATTACGTGAGCTCCGATTGCGCCATCGCCGGCCGCCATATCCTGCAGGGGATGGGCGGGACTAGCGCGCGAAAAGAGCACCCCTTGACGCTGCTGCGCATCGCCTACGGGCTTTGAAGGGCGTGAGTCGTGAATCGTGAGTCGTGATTCGACCCCGCACAGCTTCATGTTCAGGTCTTCACGCTGCGCGATTCACGAATCACGAATCACCAATCACCAATCACGAATCACGGTTCTGACATGCCACAAATTACCCGAGACAGCCTGATGACGCTGGAGGCCTATGCCAGGGCGCGGCCGCAGTTTCGCGCCAGGGTGATGGCCCACAAGAAAAACCGCACGCTGCAGTTGGGCGGGCACGTGACGCTCATCTTCGAGGACGAGCTGACGATCCGCTACCAGATCCAGGAAATGCTGCGCGTCGAGCGGGTGTTCGAGGATGCGGGCGTCGAGGGCGAGCTTGACGCGTACAACCCGCTTATCCCCGACGGAGCCAACTGGAAGGCAACGCTGATGATCGAGTATCCGGACGTCAACGAACGCCACCAGATGCTCGCCCGGCTGATCGGCATAGAAGACCGGATCTGGGTGCAGGTCGAGGGCCAGGCCCGGGTCTATGCCATCGCCGACGAGGACCTCGAGCGTGACAACGCGGACAAGACCTCCGCGGTGCATTTTTTGCGCTTCGAGCTCGATCCCGCCATGGTGCAGGCGCTCAAGAGGGGCGCTGCGCTCGCGGTGGGCGTCGATCATCCTGCCTACAGCGCCGCGGTCGGCGCCGTCGATCCGGCGGTGCGCTCTTCCCTCGTCAACGATCTTTCCGGCTAACCCCCGGACCAGCGCACGCCGCGGGCGTCCTGGTCTGCGGAGCTTGTGCTATTCTGGCCTAGCAGCCGGTCGGACTGAGATGTCCGACCGGCTGCTAACAGCAAAACCGCCCTAGGATTTCGAATGAATCCCAGAATAACGACCCCTATTGGCCTCCGATGGGCGCGTGCGTTGGCTGGAAATGAGGTTTTCACCGCCTGTTACCTCCGTCTTCGTGCGGGGCGGTTTTGCATAAGGAGTTTGTCCGACTTAAGTTCGACAAACTCCTAGCGTATGCAGAATTCACGTTTACTCGCAAGGCTCGGGCGGCGCATCGAGGAAAGCGGTCTGCCGCTCGCCGTGAGGTTGTGGAACGGCGCGAGCGCCGGGGTCCCACGGCCCCAGGTGACGATTACCGTGAGGCATCCGCTGGCATTGGCAACGCTCGGGCGTCCCACGGCCGGCGAGCTCGCGGCGCGCTATGTCGAGGAGCAGATCGACGTCGACGGGCCGATCCGGGAGGTGGTCGGCCTGGGCACGGCGCTGGCGGGAGTGACCGACGACGTAAACCTTCCGGCACGGCGGCTGGCGCATTGGGCGCGGCATACACGGCTCTTCGACCGCAAGGCGGTCCGCAATCACTACGACGTCGGCGATGATTTCTTCAGCCTCTGGCTCGACGCGCGGCGCGTCTACTCCTGCGCCTATTACCGCCGAGCCGATGACACGCTGGATATCGCACAGGAGCAGAAGCTCGACCACATTTGCCGCAAACTGCGGCTGGCGGCAGGCGAGCGCTTCCTCGACATCGGCTGCGGCTGGGGCGCGTTGGTGATGTGGGCGGCCGAGCGTTATGGCGCACAGGCGCTCGGCATTACATTGAGCCGCAACCAGCACGACTACGCGCGGGCCCGGATCCGGGAGCTGGGGCTGGAAGGGCGCTGCGAGGTGCGGCTGCTCGATTATCGCGACGTGCCGGAGGAGCGATCGTTCGACAAGATCGCGAGCGTCGGCATGTTCGAGCACGTCGGGCGCGACAAGCTTGGGGCGTACTTCGGCAAGATCGCCCGCCTGTTGCGGCCGGGAGGGCTGGTGCTGAACCATGGCATCAATCTCGGCGCCCCCAAGCTGCGCGAGCTGGGCAGCGACATCGGCGAATTCATCGACCGCTACGTGTTTCCGGGTGGAGAGCTCACCCATATCTCGGTGGCGATGGAAGAAATGTCTGCGCACGGCCTCGAATGCTGGGACGTGGAAAGCCTGCGGCCGCATTACGCGAGAACGCTGTGGCACTGGGTAGAGCGCCTGGAAGCGAACCGCGCCGCGGCGGTTGCGGTGGTGGGCGAGAGGCTCTACCGCATCTGGCGCATCTACATGGCTGGCTCGGCGCATGGCTTTGAGCGCGGCTGGATGTCGGTCTACCAGGTGCTGGCGGGCAAGCCTCTGGCGGGTGGTGCGCTCGAGCTGCCGGGGACGCGCGACTACATTTATGCAAAGTAAGAGCACGCCGGGACTTGTTTCGCCGAACTCCTGACGCAGGAAGCAGCCGGTCGGAGCGTCAAGTCCGACAGGCTGGAAGCGCGCTGATCTTCGCTGCCGTGCTTGCCGCGGCCGTTACCCCGGTGCTGGGGCAGTGGCGCGAATGGGACGCCGATTTCGACGCGGACCGGAAACCCTGGAAGGAGATCGAAACCAGGATTCCCTCCTATCCCAGGACCGGGGATCTGGTCCCGTTCGAAGCAGGCGGGGTGAGCCCGCACCGCTTCTACGTCGATGCCCGGTCACTGTCAATCGGCGAGGACGGGGTGGTGCGCTACACGCTGGTTATCAAGGCGGCTGGCGGGGCCACCAACGTCACCTTCGAAGGCATCCGGTGCGAGTTGCGCCAGCAGAAGTACTACGCGGTGGGACGGGCGGACGGCAATTGGGTGCGGGCGCGCAATCCGCAATGGCGCCGCATCGAGAGGCAAGACCTCAACCGCCACCACGACGTGCTCTACTCGGACTTCCTGTGCTCCTTCAAGCAACCGGTAAAGAGCGTGAGCGAGGTATTGCAGTTGCTCCGGTACCGCGGGCCCTCGCCGTCGAGTAACTGACGCGGCCTCCTTGCTGTCTACGGTTTCTTGCACTCCCCCAGGTGCCGGCCGGAGTAATCGGTCATCTGGCAGCGGCTGTCCCCAGGATCGTCCCCGGGCGCGGTCTTGCGCGGGTCTTCCAGGTCCTTCTTGGTGAAACACTGCTGCACGACCTGCGGCGGCATGCCCGCCGGCATGCCCGGCATTTCCATCTTCATTACAGTAAAACCAGATTATCGCGATGGATGAGCTCGGGTTCGTCCACGTAGCCGAGCCTGGCCTCGATCTCGTTCGTGGGCGCGCGCAGGATCCGGCGCGTCTCCGCCGAGCTGTAGTTGACGAGCCCGCGCGCGACCTCGCGCCGCGACTCGTCGAGGCAGCTCACCGCTTCGCCGCGGTCGAATTCCCCCGTGACCTCGAACACGCCGATCGGCAGCAGGCTCTTGCCGAGCACGGTGAGCGCCTTTACCGCACCGGCGTCGAGCACCAGGCTTCCCCGCACCTGCAAATGGTCGGCGAGCCACTGCTTGCGTGCTGCGAGCGTCGCGCGCTCCGCCACGAGCTGCGTGCCGATGAGCTCCCCGCGCGCGAGGCGCGGCAGGACGTCGTCTTCGCGCCCGGACGCGATCACGGTATGCGCGCCGCTGCGCGCTGCGCGCTTGGCGGCGAGCACCTTGGTGAGCATGCCGCCGAGCGCGATGGCGCTGCCGGTGCCGCCCGCCATCGCTTCCAGGGCGGGGTCGCCCGCGCGCCCCTCCCTGATCAGGTTCGCCGCGCCGCCCCGGCGCGGATCCCTGTCATAGAGGCCGTCCTGGTCGGTGAGAATCACCAGCGCATCGGCCTCGATCAGGTTGGTCACCAGCGCCGCCAGCGTGTCGTTGTCCCCGAAGCGGATTTCGTCGCTGGCGACCGTGTCGTTCT
>JBGQGU010000193.1:0-6239 GCA_041497655.1 Gammaproteobacteria bacterium | reverse complement strand
GTGGTGGTCACCCGCATCGCGAGGAACTTCCCGCTTTTGTCGAGCGCGAGCTCCGCTTTGGTCACGTGGTCGCGGCCGTGCGCGTCCGACTGGAAGGATTCGATCCGCTCGGCGGTCCACTTGACCGGGCGGTTGATCTGCCGGGATGCCCAAGTGAGCACCGTCTCTTCCGCATAGAGGTAGATCTTGGAGCCGAAACCGCCGCCGACATCGGGCGCTATCACGCGCACCTTGTGCTCGGGCAGCCCCAGCACGAACGCCGTCATCAGCAGGCGCTCCACGTGGGGATTCTGGGTCGTCACGTAGAGCGTGTAGGCGTCTTCAGCGCGGGAATAGCTCGCCACCGCTGCGCGCGGCTCGATCGCGTTGGGGATCAGGCGATTGTTGATGAACTCGAGCGTGGTCACATGGTGCGCGGACTTGAACGCGCTCTCTACCGCGGCCTTGTCGCCGATCGCCCACACGTAGCACGTGTTATCCGGTGCGATATCGTGAACCACGGGCGCGCCGGGCTTGCGCGCATCGGCCGCCTTCACCACCGCCGGCAGCGTCTCGTAGTCGACCTCGATCAGTTCGGCGGCGTCCTTCGCCTGATTGAGCGTTTCCGCGATGACGACCGCGACCTGGTCGCCGACGTGGCGCACTTTGCCCTGGGCAAGAGGCGGGTGGGGTGGCTCCTTCATCGGGTTGCCGTCCATTCCCGTGATGAGCCAGCCGCAGGGGAGTCCGCCGACCTTCGCCTTCGCAAGATCGTCCCCGGTGAACACCGCGATGACGCCCGGCGCGGAGCGAGCCCGCTCGAGGTCCATGCTTCTGATACTCGCGTGCGCATGCGGTGAGCGCAGGAAGCAGGCGTGCGCCTGCCCTGGCAGCGTGACGTCATCGGTGAACTGACCACCGCCAGTCAGGAATCGGTAGTCCTCCTTGCGCTTGATCGATTGTCCAATCAGGGGTGCGTTCATGTCGTGCTCCTCAAACGTAAAGTTGGCAGCTGTCAGCCGTCAGTTGGCAGTTGGCAGCGATTGCAAACTGCTCACTGCCCACTGTCAACTCCCGCTGCAAACTGCCTACTGCAAACTGTCAACTATCTTTTCATTGCAGCGGCGCCGGCGAGCACCGCCTTGACGATGTTGTGATAGCCCGTACAGCGGCAGAAATTGCCCTCAAGCCCGGCTCGAACTATCTCTTCCGAGGGATTGGGGTGCTTCTTCACGAGATCGATCGCGTTCATCACGATGCCCGGCGTGCAGAAGCCGCATTGCAGGCCGTGGTGCTCACGGAATGCTGCCTGCATCGGGTGCAGGTCGCCGCCCGCGGCGATGCTCTCGATGGTGGCCACTTCCGCGCCCTCAACCTGCGCGGCGAGGATGATGCACGATTTGACGGCGCGACCGTTGACGTGCACGGTGCAGGCGCCGCACTGGCCGGTATCGCAGCCGACATGGGTGCCGGTCAGCCCCAGGCGCTCGCGCAGAAGCTGCACGAGCAGCGTGCGCGGGTCGAGCTCGGCGCTGACGGCTTTGCCGTTGACGGTCAAGGAAACGGAAATGTCCATTAAATCCTCCGGATGTGGTCGGTGTTCCGCTCCGGCCGCAACGCCGGGGAACGGTTGGGGGGAGATTGCCGGTTCGGGGAACTTCAGGCCATGCTAGCCCAGGAAGGTGGCCTTCGCAAATCCGGCTTCCAGCACGGGTATGCGCCCTCCCGCTATATTCGGTAAAATATAGCCCTATCCACAATAGCGGGGAAGCCGGATATGGACAGCGTGGACCTGCAGGTGTTGAAGAGCGCGAGCGACTGGGTAAAGGCCGGGCGCCGGGTGGCGATGGCGACCGTCATCAGGACCTGGGGCTCGGCTCCGCGCCCGATCGGTGCCCTTACCGCGATCCGCGACGATGGCATGGTCGTGGGGTCGGTTTCCGGCGGCTGTGTCGAGGACGACATGATCCTGCAGGTGCGCTCCGGCGAGCTCGTCGGGGACAAGCCGGCAACGACTCAGTACGGCGTGTCGGCGGAGGAGGCCAAGCGCTTCGGGCTGCCGTGCGGCGGGACGCTCGAGCTGGTGCTGGAGCCGCTGACGAAGGACAGCGGGCTCGACGAGTTGCTGACGCGGGTCGAGCGCCACGAGCTCGTGATGCGCAAGCTCGACATGAAGTCGGGCCGGGTCACTATCGGGCCCGCCAAGTCTACCGACCAGTTGACCTTCGACGGCGCGACGCTCGCCACCGTGCACGGCCCCCGCTGGCGGCTGCTGATCATCGGCGCCGGCCAGCTCTCGACGTTCCTCGCGCAGATGGCGCAGGGGCTCGACTACCAGGTTACCATCTGCGATCCGCGCGAGGAATACGCCGAAGGCTGGAACGTTGCCCGCGTGGAGCTGAAGCGCGGCATGCCTGACGAGGTGGTGACCGAGATGAACCTCGATGGCCACAGCGCGGTGGTGACCCTCACGCATGACCCCAAGCTCGACGACATGGCGCTGCTCGAGGCGCTCAAGTCGCCGGCGTTCTACGTCGGCGCGATCGGATCGAGGAAGAACAACGAGGCGCGCCGCAAGCGGCTCGCCGGGTTCGACCTCTCGCAACAGGAGATCGCGCGCATGCATGGCCCGGTGGGGCTGAAGCTCGGAGCCAAGACGCCCCCCGAGATCGCGATCGCCATCCTCGCCGAGATGACCGCCATCCGCAACGGCGTGAAGGTCCCTGAATTCTCGGAGCCTGAAAAGGCCACCGTCGCCGGTTGCGTCACCTGAGGAATTCGTCACAGTGACCGGTGACGAATTCCTTAGATAAACGGCAGTAGGATGGAATCGGCAGACTGGTCCTGTTCCTCTCGCGTCTCAGTCAGCGCTCTCTTTAATCCCTCACCCTCTACGCGGGCCCCCGCATTGGCGTAAACGTCATGGGGTGAGGGATTATTTGCCCGGCTTCCATCTTTTGAGGCATTCTTGGGTGTCTTTCCATTTCATTTCGGCCGCATGATTGCCTCAGTTCGCACGATACTCATCGTGGCCACAGTGGCTTTGTGGGGTGGACCGGTGTCTGCGGCCGAAATGAACGCGGTGTTTCTCATCGCGAGCCCCGGGCTGCAAGACCCCAATTTCCGCGAGACCGTGGTCCTGGTGACGCATTCGCGCGAGGGCGGACCATGGGGGGTGATCATCAACCGGCCGCTCGACTACCGGCTAAGCGAGGTGTTCACCGAGTACGAGACGCTCAAGAACCGCAAGGACGTGATCCATTTCGGGGGCCCCGTGGCGCGCGACGGGCTGGTTTTCCTGGTGCGCTCATTGAAGCCCCCGCCACGGGCGGTCCCCGTGCTGCGTGACGTCTACTTCATTTCCGACATTGACTGGATAGACGGGCTGCTGCAGCGTCCCGAGCCGACGCGTGGGCTCCGGGTGTACTCGGGCTACTCTGGATGGGCACCCGGCCAGTTGCAGAGCGAGATCGCGCGCGGCGGCTGGCACATACTGCCGGCGGACGCCGAAACGGTGTTCGACAAGGACCCCGCCCACATCTGGCCGGAGCTGATTCAGCGCGCCGCCACAAGACAGACGAGAAAGGATGAAGGCGGAAGGATGAAGGATGACCAGGTTTTGAATTCCGCACTGCGGGGGTCATCCCTCATCCCTCATCCCTCATCCTTTGGGACATCTATCACTCATCACGTATCATGGACCGGGAGAGCGCATCCATGAGAGTGGGCATCATCGGCGGCGGCAGCATCGCGCGGCTGTTCCTCGAGCACGTCCGGCGCGGCGATCTGGGCCGCGCGCGGGTGGTCGCGATCGTCGGGCGCGGCGAGCATTCGCGCGGCAAGCAGCTGGCTAAAGCGTTCCGCGTCCCCTACGTGTCCGGCCTCAAGGCGCTGCTGGCGGCCAAGCCCGACGTGGTGGTGGAAGCGGCTGCGCACGACGCGGTGCGCGAGTACGGTGAGCCACTGCTCAAGAAGGGGATCGCACTGATCGTGCTTTCGTGCGGCGCGCTGTGCGACGATGCACTGCGCAAGAAGCTGGAGCGCGCCGCGGCGAAGAGCGGCGCCGTGCTGTCGGTGCCATCCGGTGGCATCGGCGGGCTGGATGCGCTGAAAGCGGCGTGCATCGCGGGCGTGGATGAAGTCACCATCGCGGTGACGAAACCGCCGGCGGCGTGGAAGGGTATTCCCTACGTCGAGAGCCTGCGGGTGGACCTCGACGGGCTGAGGGAAGCGCACGTCCTGTTCGAAGGGCCGGCCCGCGAGGGCGTGCCGCATTTCCCCGCCAACGTGAACATCGCGGCGGTGCTCTCCATGGCGGGGATCGGCTTCGACCGGACCCGGCTCAAGGTGGTGGCGGACCCGGCGCTCAAGCACAACACCCACTACATAGAGGTGAAGGGCCGCACCGGCAACATCAGCATCAAGCTCGAGAACGTGCCGGCGCCGGACAATCCCAAGACCGCGTGGCTTGCGTGCTACAGCGCGCTGGCGGCGTTGAGGGCGGTAAAGTCGCCGGTGCGTTACGGAACGTAATCCCCCCCAACCCCCCTTTGCTAAAGGGGGGGCGCGGTTCCCCCAACCCCCCTTTGTCAAAGGGGGGCGAAAGAGGAAACCCCGTTTGGGGGGTGAATAAGAAGTGTTTCCCCCTTTAGCAAAGGGGGGTTGGGGGGGATTTGATAACGCGGGGAAACAGGGTGCATCCATACAACCGCACACTCAAACTCCGCTCTCGCATACTTCGTCGGGAAATGACGGACGCGGAGCAGCTGCTCTGGTTGCGCTTACGCAGGAAGCAGCTGATTGCAGGTGCTGCGCGAGACCGAATCCGTGCTGGATACAATAGGGATGGCGATTGCTAATGCCGGAGAGCAATGATGACGATCGAACCTGACGGTCCCGACGCCGAAGCGATACGGCAGCGGTATCTCAAGGTCGATGCGGCGACGGTGTCCGACGTGCTGGACGCGCTTGGCTATCTCCATCAGGGCCTGGCCGGGTCGTTTGCGCTGTATCCGGAGACCGCCGGCAAGCTTGCGGGTTGGGCCTACACCATCTGCGGGGAGATGCGGCCGTACGCCGGCGGCGGCGACGCGGACAAAATGAAGGCGCTGGACGGCCTGAATCCCGGCTGCGTCAGCGTGTGGAGCGGGGCGGGCGACGGCGTGTGCTTCTTCGGCGAACTGATCGCGCTCGGCATGAAGACGCGCGGCTGCGCGGGCGCGCTGGTGGACGGCGGCATCCGCGACATCGAGTGGATTGCGAAGCAGAAGTTTCCGGTCTACGCCCGCTATCGCACGCCGGTGCAATCCATCGGCCGCTGGAAGGTGACGGCGTGGCAGGTGCCGGTGTATTTGCCCGGCGCGACCAAGCAGCATGTCATCGTCAACCCCGGTGACTTCGTGCTCGGCGATACGGACGGCGTCGTCGTCGTTCCCGCTGACGCGGTGGAGAAAGCGCTGAACGAAGCCGAGCGGTTGACCGCGACCGAAGTGAAGATCCGCGCCGAGCTTGCCGCCGGGGCGACGCTCGAGCAGGTGCTCGCGAAGTACGGCCACGTCTGAAGACCGTGATTCGTGATTCGTGAGTCGTGATTCGACCCGTCCACCCTCACTGGCAACCGCGCGTTGAACGGCGATGATTAATTCGTCCGTTCCAACGCGCGGAGTTAAACCGGCGCCACGCGTCCGGATTTAACGCGACTTGGCGGCGAATGTCGCATGAAACCCGCGAATCTCCTCATCATCATGTCCGATGAGCACAACCCCAAGGTAATGGGTTGCGCCGGGCATCCGATCGTGAAGACCCCCAACATCGACGCGCTCGCGGCACGCGGCACGATGTTCACTTCGGCCTACACTACGAGCCCGGTATGCGTGCCGGCGCGCGCCGCGTTCGCGACCGGCAAATACGTCCATCAGATCGGCTTTTGGGACAACGCCGACGCCTACGACGGCTCCATCCCGAGCTGGCACCACCGGCTGCGGGGCCGCGGCCACCGCGTGGTAGCGATCGGCAAGCTTCACTTCCGCGGCCACGAGGGTGACGACAACGGATTCAGCGAAGAGATCATCCCCATGAACATCATCGAGGGGAAAGGCGATCTCATGGGGTTGGTGAGAAAGGACCTGCCGGAGCGGGGGATGTCTTGGAAGATCGCCAAGCTTGCTGGTCCCGGCGAGACCCCCTATACCGCATACGACAGGGAGATCACGACGCGCGCGCAGATCTGGCTGCGCGAGGAAGCGCCCCGGTACCGCGGC
>JBGQGU010000192.1:0-6244 GCA_041497655.1 Gammaproteobacteria bacterium | reverse complement strand
GTGCCCTTGGGCATACTGGATAGCCATACCAAGCGACTCAGTGCGATCCCCGTACAACCCTTGATCGGGGACCGCCATTGACCAAAAAGTGTTACCCATGTGCCCGGAATACAGTGTTACCCATGTGCCCGGTTGCACACAGTGCCGGGGTGGTGGAAGCGTCACCCCGTCACTTCGTCACCGTATCACTGATGTGCAGGCCTAGTCACGAGTCGGGACCCGCGAGTCACTGGTATCGAATCGGAGTGGGCTGCCGCACACCTTGCCTATTGGTAACATATAGGTTACTATAGCCCCCCTTAGCAGCCAGGAGATCCCGTGGCACTGACTCAAGCCTTCAAGAAAACGGTGCGGGCGCGCGTGCAGCGCGATGGCAAATACCGCGAGGCATGGTCAGCGCCTTGCAGAAGAAGACCCGGGTCAAGCTGCGGGTAACGGCTCCGGAGCTGTAAGTCGTCGGGCGTCAGTCACTAGGGTTAAGGCCCCCCCCATCACGTCACGCTTCACCATGTCACGCATCATCGCGCCCCGCGGGCGCTGTGTTAGCATTTCTTCCGGAGGTGGTGCCAGCATGAAAATATGTTTTGCGGCGGCCCGGCTGGGGCTGCTCGCGGCGGGATTGGCTGCCGGGACCTGGCTGCCCGCGACAGGTGTCCTCGCGCAGGACTACCCGAACAAGCCGATCCGGTTGATCGTGCCATTCGGCGCGGGCGGAGGATCCGACTACGTGGGGCGCCTCGTTGGCATCAAGCTCACCGAGCAGATGGGCCAGACCGTGGTGGTCGACAACCGCCCGGGCGCGGCCTCGCTGGTGGGCACCGAGATCGCGGCGCGGGCGGCCGCCGACGGCTACACGCTGCTGCTCGCGGATTCAGGCTTCACCATCAACATCGCCTTCTACCGGAACGTCAAGTACGACGCGCTCAAGGACTTCGACCCGGTCACCGTGGTGGCCGAGACGCCGTACCTGCTGGTCGTGAATCCGGGCCTGCCCTACGCAGGAAGCCTCAAGGAGTACATCGCCGCAGCGAAGGCGCAGCCCGGCAAGGTCAACATCGGATCGGCCGGCAACGGCAGCGGCACGCATCTCTCGGGCGAGCTGTTCAAGCTGCGCGCGGGGTTGAACCTCACGCACGTCCCGTACAAGAGCGCCGGCGCTTCGGTCGCCGACGTCGTGGGCGGCCAGATCCAGTCGTCGATGACCTCTGCGCCGCCCGCGCTGCCGCTGGTGAAAGCCGGGCGGCTCCGGATCCTCGCCTCGGCCGCGGCGAAGCGCACCAGGCTCCTGCCCGATGTCCCGACCTTCGAGGAGAGCGGCGTCACCGGCGTGCAGGTGACCAACTGGTACAGCGTGATGTCCGTCGGCGGTACGTCCAAGCCGGTGCTGAAGCGGCTGCACGACGAACTCATGCGGGCGATTGCCACGCCCGACATGCGCGAGCGCCTCGCCGCGGGCGCGCTGGAGCCCGCGCCCAACACGCCCGAGCAGTTCCGCAAGATGATCGCGGCCGAGCTTCAGCGCTGGGCGGGCGTGATCAAGGACGCGGGCATCCGGCAGGAGTGAGCGCACCAGCGGCCCTGATCGAGCGCGACCGGGTGCGCGGAGCGGCGATCGGGCATCACGGCAGCGCTGCACCGCCATAGGACGCCGGCGACGAGCGGATTGAGTTTCCTACCCTATATATCGTAGTCCTGCGCGACCGCTTGAGGCGGCTCACCCTCCCACACGCGCCTCATGTTCTGGTAGGCGAATTCGGCGCGCCGGGACCAGGTGTCCCACGTCGTGCCCGCGGTGTGGGACGTCACCACCACGTTTTCCAGCCTGAGGAGCGGATTGCCGGGGTCAACCGGCTCCTTCTCGAAAACGTCGAGGCCGGCCGCCGGCGATGCGCTTTTGCTGCAGCGCCTCGAGGAGCGCGGCCTCGTCCACCACCGGCCCCCGGCTGGTGTTGATGAGCACCGCCGTGGGTTTCATCATGGCGAGGTGCTTGCGGTTGACGACGTGGCGCGTGTCCCGGGTGAGCGGCGCGTGGCAGGTGATGATGTCGGAAGTGCGGAACAGCTCCTCCAGCGAGACCCGCTTGATCTTCAGCTCCCGCTCGCGCTCGGGTGGGAGAGGAAACATGTCGTAGTACTGAACGGTTGCGTCGAAGCCCTGGACTCGCCGGGCGACCTTCCTTCCGATGTTGCCGAATCCCAGGATGCCCACCAGCTTCCCCGCCATCTCGAAGGTGTTCATGCCGTCGATGGGGGCGTTCCAGCGTCCTTCCCGCGTGGCCTGGTCCGAGACCAGCAGGCGCCGGTAGAGGGACAGTATCAGCAGCACCACGTGGTCCGCCACGGCCCAGGAGTTGGCCCCGCCGTTATTGGCGCAGGGGATCTTCAGCTCGCGCAGGAGCTTTAGGTTCATGTTGTCGTAGCCGGCGGAGAGTATCTGCACCAGCCGGGCCTTTGCGGCCGACCGCAGCGCCCGGTCGCTCAACCTTGCGCGGTACGCCATGATGAAGTCGGCGTCCTTGAGTATCTTTAGCTGCTGCTCTTCTGGAGTCTTGCCGTCAACCACAGTCGTGGTGAAGCCTACGGGGTTGAATGAGATGATCACGTCCACGATGCGCTGCGGCAGCCCGTGGATGAAGACGACCCTGGCATCCGTCATGAGTCGCTCCTATTCGTCCCTGGGATGGGCGGTTTCACTTGTTAGTGGCGGGGCCGGCGCCCGATCCGGAAACGTTCGGGTCTTCAGTTTCCGGTTGGTCCTTGTCCTCGACCACCGGCACGCGGTAGCGCTCGGTCGCCCACGCGCCGAGGTCGATCAGCTTGCAGCGCTCGGAGCAGAATGGACGCCAGTCATTCGCTGGCGTCCATGTCACGCTCTTGCCACAGGTCGGGCACGCGACTAAGCGCGTTTCAGCCACGGAACCACACGGAAGGGCACGGAAGTTTAAGGCCAAGGAAATTAAATCAATTTATGTGCTTCGTTCTGTCCATGTTTCGGACGGAATTCCGCCGTATTAGCGTCCTTGTTTTTAAGTCCGTGTGTTTCCGTGTGATTCCGTGGCCGATGCTATTTACAGGTTACAGAACGTGAGCTCGAACTCGACGTCGGCCTCGGCGGCCTTGGGCCTCTGAATGCCTTCCTGGGTGGTGAAGCGGATGTTGAGCGCGTACTTGTTCGCGCTGATCTCCGGCACGCAGTGGTACTCGCGCTTCAACCGTATGCGCAGCATCTGGGACAGGCGGCCCGCCATCATCTGCTGGTAGACGCCCTGGTAGGCGACCTGCGCGGTGGTCTTGCCGGACTCGCGCAGCAGCCGCAGCACGATCGCGATGGCGTCCCGCATCGGCAGGAAGGGCGCAAGCCACTGTTGCAGGTCGTGGCGGTGCTGTTCCGGCCCCTGCTGCAGCCAGTAATGGTACGAGGGCAGGTCGAATTCGCAAACGCCGCCTGGAATGCCGGTACGCTGCCGGACGCTCATCAGCCACTCGTTCTCGCGCAGTTCCTGCCCGATCTTGCCCGAGGCCTTGAACAGCCGCGAGGAGGCCTGGTCGATCTGCCACAGCACGTTGTCGAGCGCTTCACCCGATACCTCGGGATTTTCGCGCAGCGACTCGAGCGAGTGCTTCTGTCGCTCCAGCTCCTGCAGCAGGTCGGATTTGAGATCGGCCCGTCCCGACACCTCGAGGATCTCGAAGATCGAAAGCAGCGCGACATGGTGCTCGTGCGCGTCGTTCTTGTGCAGGAAATAGTCGACGCGCTCGAACAGGTCCTCGAGCCGCAGCAGCGTGCGCACGCGCTCGCTCAGTGGATGCTCGTAGCTGATCACGTTAGGATGGCCGGCCACAGTCCGGTTGGAAACCGGGTCAGTATTCATCAAAACCCGAAAATTATAAAGGGTTTATTGGGGTTTACACGGGCGCGGCGCGCGCCCCCTCACGCCTTGCGCGCCAGCGCGAGGTAGCGGGCATGGAGCTGCTCGACCTGGCTGCGCAGCGCTTCGATGCCGCCGTCATTGTGGAGCACATCGTCGGCGCGCCGCAGGCGCTCGGCGCGCGGCAGTTGCGTCGCCATGATCCGGCGCGCTTCCCCGGCGGCGAACCCGCTGCGCGCCATGACGCGGCGGACCTGCTCCTCTTCCTCGCAGTCCACCACCAGCACGCGCTGGATGAGTTCCATGCAAGCTCCGGTCTCGAACAGCAGCGGCACCACCACGACGACGTAGGGCAAGCGCGTCGCGGCGATGGCGTCGCGCGTGCGGCGGCGGATGAGCGGGTGCAGGATCCTCTCGAGTTTTGCCCTGGACGCCGCATCCCGGAATACCAGGAGCCGCATCCGCTCGCGGTCGAGGCCGCCGTCGGCAGCGATCGACTCCGGCCCGAACCGTTCCCGTATCTCGGCGATCGCGGCGCCGCCCGGCGCGGTCAGCGCCCGCGAGATCTCATCGGTATCCACCACCGCCGCGCCGAGCGCCTCGAACATGCCCGAGGCGGCCGACTTTCCGGAGCCGATGCCGCCGGTGAGACCGACGCAGAACGGCATGCTAGCAGCCTGTCGGACCTGGTGTGATCAACGGTGGGTGTGAACGCATGGTTAGTCGCACTGGGTTACCGCCGAGCCGACAGTTCGACACATTGCTAGAACAGGTCGAGATACTGCCTGTTGATCCGCTCGCCCCAGAACATCGCGATCAACCCGGCAGCCGCGAGGTAGGGACCGAACGGGATCGGCTTCTCTCGCGCGTGCTTTGCGAACACGATCAAAGCGATCCCGACCGCCGCGCCGACCAGGGACGAAGCGAGGATCGTGAGCGGCAGCATCTTCCAGCCGAGCCAGGCGCCGATCGCGGCGAGCAGCTTGAAGTCACCGTAGCCCATGCCTTCCTTGCCGGTCGCGAGCTTGAAGGCCCAGAACACGGCCCACAGCGCGACGTAGCCGGCCGCGGCGCCGATCACCGCCGAGTTGAGGTCGGTGAATGTTCCGTCGGCGTTGAACAGCAGTCCGGCCCACAGCAGCGGCAGCGTGATGCTGTCGGGCAGGTAGAACGTGTCGAGATCGATGAAGGCGAGGGCGATCATCGCCCACGTAAAGAACAGGGCGCCCAACATGGCGGCGCTCAGGCCGTAGCGCCACGCGATGTAGCCGGCCAGCGCGCCGGATAGGGCCTCAACGACGGGATAGCGTAACGATATCGGCGCGCTGCACTGTGAGCATTTTCCCCCCAGGATGAAATAACTTGCCAGCGGGATGTTCTCGATCGCCGGGATCATGTGGCCGCACTTCGGGCAGGCGGAGCGGGGCTTCACCAGGTCGTAGCGCTCGGCGGGCGGAGACGGGGTGCCGGCGAGTTCCGCGCACTCGGAGCGCCACTGCCGCTCCAGCATCTTCGGCAGGCGGTGGATGACGACGTTGAGAAAGCTGCCGACGATCAGGCCGGCGAGCACTGCGACGATGATGAGAAAGGCGGGATACGCGTAGAAGGAAACGGGAAACATCAAGGATTCAGGATTCCGGATTCGGGATTCAGGGTACCAGCGGGCAGCAAATCGCTCTTCCTGAATCCTGGTTCCTGGCTCCTGAATCCTGCCGCTAAACGGCCTGGCCCATTTTGAAGATGGGCAGATACATGGCGACGACCATGCCGCCGATCAGCGTGCCCAGCACCACCATGATCATGGGCTCCATCAGGCTCGACAGCGCCTCGACCGCGTCGTCCACTTCCGCTTCGAAGAAGTCGGCGACCTTGGACAGCATGGCGTCGAGCGAGCCGGCCTCCTCGCCGATCGCCACCATCTGGATCACCATGTTGGGGAAGACATCGGTGCCCTGCATCGAGGAGGTGAGGCTCGTGCCGGTGGACACCTCGGCCCGGATCTTCATGGTGGCGACGTAATACACGTAGTTGCCGGATGCGCCGGCCACCGATTCGAGCGCCTCGACCAGCGGCACGCCAGCGGCGAACATGGTGGCGAGCGTGCGCGCCCAGCGCGCGATGCACGATATGCGCACCAGATGGCCAAACACCGGCAGCTTCAGCGTCACGCGGTCCATGACCATCTGCATCTTCTGCGAGCGCTTCCAGGTGTAGAAGAAGGCGTAGATCCCGCCGCCGGCGCCGCCGAAGATGGCGTACCAGTACTCGACGAAGAAATCGGATACCGCCATGACGAACAACGTCGGGCCCGGCAGGTCGGCGCCGAAGTTGGTGAACACCTGCTTGAACGCCGGGATCACGAAGATCATGATCAC